>NZ_DJDV01000013.1:0-11452 GCF_002431195.1 Sphingobium sp. UBA5915
GGAAGATCGGATCCTCCATCGCACGGCCAGTGCCGATCGCAACGCAGGTCAGCGGATCTTCCGCGATGGTGACGGGCAGGCCCGTTTCGTCGCGCAGTTCATCGTCCAGCCCCTTGAGCAAGGCACCGCCGCCGGTCAGGACGATGCCCTGATCAACGATGTCGGCCGCCAGTTCAGGCGCAGTGTTTTCCAAAGCGATCCGCACGCCTTCAACGATGGTGCTGATCGGTTCTGCGAGCGCGTCGGCAATCTGGCCCTGGTTGATCGAGATTTCCTTGGGCACGCCGTTGACGAGGTCGCGACCCTTGATGTGGATCGTTTCACCGACGCCGTCTTCGGGCGGCTGCGCGACGCCGAACTGCTTCTTGATCCGCTCCGCCGTGGCTTCGCCGATCAGCAGATTATGGTGACGGCGAACGAACGACACGATCGCTTCGTCCATCTTGTCGCCGCCGACGCGGACCGACGTGGTGTAGGCAAGGCCGCGGAGCGACAGAACGGCGACCTCGGTCGTGCCGCCGCCAATATCGACCACCATCGAACCGATCGGTTCGGTGACGGGCATGTCGGCGCCGATCGCGGCGGCCATCGGCTCTTCGATCAAGAAAACCTGGCTCGCGCCGGCGTTGCTGGCGGCGTCGCGGATCGCGCGACGTTCGACGCTGGTCGAACCCGATGGCACGCAGATCACGATTTCCGGCGCGCGCCAGGGGCTGTGCTTGCCGCCATGCACCTTGGTGATGAAATGCTTGATCATCTGTTCGGCGACGTCGATGTCGGCAATGACGCCGTCGCGCAGCGGACGGATGGCCTCGATCGAATCCGGGGTCTTGCCCATCATCAGCTTGGCGTCTTCGCCCACGGCCTTGACGCGTTTGACGCCGTTCAGCGTTTCGACCGCAACAACCGAGGGTTCGTTAAGCACGATGCCGCGGCCGCGCACATAGACGACCGTGTTCGCGGTGCCGAGGTCGATGGCCATATCCTGAGAGGAGAATTTCAAGAGACGCGAAAAGATCGACATGCCTTATCCTGTTTCGCCCGCCGTCCCCGCGAGGCAAAAGGGACCGGTCGGATTACGGTTCGCTCGGCCGCTTGCCCGTCGTCCTTGCCCCTTGCGGTGCAAAAAATTTGGGTTCGCGGCTCGCGGAGAGCGCTCGCTTGGGCTAGTCACTAATCAATGTCAATACGCCGTCTGCCTGAACATCTGGTCAATCGTATCGCTGCCGGTGAAGTGGTCGAAAGACCCGCTAGCGCGCTGAAGGAAATCGTCGAAAATGCGCTGGATGCGGGCGCGCATCGCATTGCGGTGCGATTGTCCAATGGCGGCTTGGACCGCATCGAAGTGATCGACGATGGCTGCGGCATGGATTCGGGTGAAATGGCGCTGGCCCTGGAGCGCCATGCGACATCGAAGCTGCCCG
Organism: Sphingobium sp. UBA5915; assembly: GCF_002431195.1. NCBI lineage: Bacteria > Pseudomonadati > Pseudomonadota > Alphaproteobacteria > Sphingomonadales > Sphingobiaceae > Sphingobium > Sphingobium sp. UBA5915. The sequence goes on from NZ_DJDV01000013.1 coordinate 1,425, forward strand.
ACGATGCGATCGAGAATGTAGCGACGCTGGGCTTCCGTGGCGAAGCGCTGCCCTCGATCGCCAGCGTAGCGCGGCTGTCGATCGATAGCCGCCCGCGCGGCGCGGATGGATGGAACCGCACGGTGGACAACGGCCAATTGGTGGCGGAAGGCCCGGCAGCACTGCCGCCCGGCACGCGCATCACCGTGGAGCAGCTTTTCGCCAAGGTGCCTGCGCGTCGCAAGTTCCTGCGGTCGCCCAAGGCCGAATATGCCGCCTGCCTCGACTGCATCCGGCGGCTCGCGATGGCGCATCCCGCCGTGGCCTTTTCCGTCGAGCATGACGGCCGGCGGGTGCTGGGCGTGCAGGAGGGCGAGGCGCGCGAGGAGAGGGTTGCCGCCCTCACCGATCGCCAACTTGCCGACAATCATGTCATCGTCAGCCTGGAGCGGGAGGGCATTCGTCTGTCCGGGGTCGCCTCCTTGCCCACGTACAATCGTGGCGTGGGCGATCATCAATATCTGTTCGTCAACGGCCGGCCGGTGAAGGACCGGCTGCTGATCGGCGCGCTGCGGGGCGCTTATGCCGACATGCTGGCGCGCGACCGGCATCCGGTTGTCGCCTTGTTTCTCGATGTGCCCGCGCAGGAGGTGGACGTGAATGTGCACCCGGCCAAGACCGAAGTGCGCTTTCGCGATCCTGCGCTGATCCGGGGCATGATTGTGTCCGGCTTGCGGCGCGCTCTGGATGCTGAGGGGTTTCGTGCGGTGCAGCATGCGGATGCGGCCGGGCTTTCGGCCTGGCGCCCGGAACCGGTGTCCCCCACGCCGATCGGGGCGATGCCGATATTCGAGGCGGCCGGACAGCCTGTCAGCTACAACCCGTCGTTCCAGACTGTCGCCGATCGCCGCGCCTCCTTTCAGGCACCGCCGCCGCAGGCGCGCGCGGAACCGGCCGCCGCGCCCGCGCCCGAAGGCGCGAGTTTTCCCCTGGGGGTGGCGCGGGGGCAGGTGGCGCGGACCTATATCGTTGCCGAGGCGCAGGACGGGCTTGTCATCGTCGACCAGCATGCCGCGCATGAACGGCTGACGCTGGAGCGGATGCGGCGGGCGATGGAGGGGCAGGGTGTGGCCTCGCAAGCGCTGTTGCTGCCCGAGGTGGTGGAACTGGACGAACCGGCCTGTGACCGGCTGGAGGCGCGCGTTGGCGAATTGCGCGAATTTGGGTTGGAACTGGAGCGCTTTGGCCCGTCAGCGATGCTGGTGCGCGCCGCGCCGGCGATGCTGGGCCAATCCGATGTGCAGGGGTTGGTTACGGATCTGGCCGATGATCTGGCGGCCTATGACAGCGCCCTGTCGCTGAAAGAACGGCTCGATCTGGTCGCGGCGACGATGGCGTGCCACGGATCGGTCCGGGCGGGGCGGGTGCTCAGCGTCGCCGAGATGAACGCGCTGTTGCGTGAAATAGAGGTCACGCCCCGGTCAGGTCAGTGCAATCATGGCCGCCCGACCTGGGTGAAGCTGGGACATGGCGACATCGAAAAACTGTTTGGGCGAAAATAGCAGCCGATTCAGGCCGGGCGGGTGCGCCACATGGCGATGGGGATCATCGTCATCACCGGTTCGTCATGCTGGTTGAAGATCGTCACCTTGTTGCGGACGATGCCCATTTCCGGCCGCGTGAGCGATGCCTTTTTGTCGATCACCTCTGTTATGCCGCGCAGCGTATCGCCGGGGCGGACAGGACGAAGCCAGCGTAGTTCATCGACGCCCATCGCGCCAAGGCTTGCCGCCTGGCGCGCGGGATTGGCCTGCATGTCAGCAACGAACATCTTCATGAACAGGGCGGTAGTGTGCCAGCCGCTGGCGGACAGGGTGCCGAAATGGGTTTGTGCCGCTGCCTCGTCGGACAGGTGAAAGGGCTGCGGGTCGAATTCCGACGCGAAGGCGATCACTTCCTCGCGGGAAATGGTAAGCGGGCCAAATTCGAAACTGTCGCCAATTTCCAGGTCTTCGAAATAATGCAGGTCCTGCGCCATCGTCCGTCTCCTTGTTGACAATGGCGTAAGACCAGTTTCCGTTTACGTCAATGTCAGGCGATTGTCAGCGATGGTTGTCCGTGCGGCACCGTGATGCTGGCGCGGGTGGCGATGCTGCCGCCTGCTGAGGAAACCCGATCCATCACGCGGAATTGCGTGGTCCATGCATCGGGCGTCACATCACAGACAAGATAGCCGCGTTGGTCATTGATGAATTTGAGCTGCGAATTATCCCGCAGCAGCATGTCGCTGCCAGCGCGCAGGTCCGATCCGTCACCGCCCGAGGAAATGGACGTTGATACAAATTCCACCGCCACTGGCTTGTCGCCGCTTTCCAGCACACCGGCATAATTTTGATGCTCGTCCCCAGTCAGCACCACGACATTGTCGAGACCGCGCATTTTTGCGAGCAGCCGGTCGCGTGGCACGCGATAGGCCGCCCATGTGTCCATATTGTAGATGGACTCCTTTTCATCGGCATAGCGCCGACGATCGAGCGACATCATCATCACTTGCTGCGCCAGGCAGTTCCATTGCGTCTTGCCGCGGGTCAGGTTGCGCGTCAGCCAGCCTTCCTCCTCGGGCGAGAGAATCTGGGCCTTCGCGTCATCCATGGCTGCGCAATAGGGTTTGAAGCCGTCGCCGCAGGGCTGGTCGCTGCGGAAGGAGCGGGTGTCGAGAAAATCGACGGCAAGAAGGTCGCCAAAGCGCGCCTCCCGATACATGTCGGTGATGATGCCGTTGCGCGGCAGCATTGCGGCGCGGACAGGCATATATTCATACCAAGCCTGAAGCCCGGCCTGACGGCGCAAACGGAATATCTCTGCGGGCGACTGGTCGCGGCCGTCAATGTCACCGACCCAGTTATTCTGGATTTCATGATCATCGAAGGTCGGAAACCAGCTATGCTGGGCGCGCGCGGCCTGAAGATCATAATCGCTCAGATACTGGGCGTAGCGCAGTCGATAGTCGGCCAGATCGAAACAATCCTGGCCGACATGGTGGCGTACCTGGTCGACGGGCAAGCTATCCTTGTCATAATCCGGCCCGCGCTGCTTATATTCATAGATGAAATCGCCATAATGATAGACGAAGGCGAGATCATCCTCCTTCGCCAGGTGACGGAAGGCGGTGAAATACCCATCCTCGTAATTCTGGCATCCAGCAACGCCGAATTTCAGGCGCGCGGGGCTAGCAGACGCCAGCGGCAACGTCCGCGCGCGGCCGCGCATCGACCGGTCGCTCCCCAGCGTGAAGCGATACCAATAGGGCCGGTCGGGCTGAAGCCCGGTGACTTCGACATGGACGCTGTGGCCCAGTTCCGGCCGCGCAGTCGCTTCGCCTTTTGCGACGATGGTCTTGAAGCGATCGTCGCTCGCTACTTCCCATGCGACCGGCAGCGCCACCATCGGCATGCCGCCATGCGCTTCGAACGGCTTGGGCGCCAATTTGGTCCAGATGACGAAGCCATCGGGGGCAGGGTCGCCGGACGTAACCCCCAGCGCGAAAGGATAGCCGGCAAACCAGCTTTGCGCCCGGACGATGGCGGGGGCGCCGATCAGCGGCGTGGCGGAGGCGGCGGTCAGAAGCTGGCGGCGGGTGAACATGATTGCTCCTTTATTGCGCAACGATGCCCGAAAGGGCGGCGGGATTGCCGTCGGAGGGTCGGGGCGTAACCCCGATCAGCCGCGCGAGCATTGGATAGACATCGACATTGGTGAAGCCGGGAGCGGGCTTCGCGCCTTTCACGAAGGCGGGGCCGTTGGCGATAAACAGCGCCTGCATGTCAGGCGCCTGATCGTCCCAGCCATGGTTGCCGCCCGTCATGGCCTTTTTCGGCGCGGTAGCCTGCACTTCCCAGCCGGTCTGCCCGAGGCAGAAATAGGGCGGAATGCGGCGGTGCGTGCCATAATGGAAACGGGCGGGAATCTCGCTTTTGCGCCAGCATTGCATATGGGGATGGGGCTTCAATAACGCAGCCTCCAGCGCTTTTTCATGGCCGGGCAGCGCCGCCAGGGTTGCATAGGGACCGCTTTCGACGACGCGATAATCCGCGGGATTGGCCACCCTGTCGAGCGCCACCACGCGATCGCTGGAATTGGCCGCCATGCCATGGTCCGCCACGATGACGAGGTTCGCTGGCTGGCCCATCGCCTTCAGTCCCTCGATCAGATCGCCGACGCGGGCGTCTACCTCTGTCAGCGCGCTCGTCGTTTCCGGCGCATCGGGGCCATAGATATGCCCGGCGGTATCCACGGTGTCGAAGTAGAGTGTCACGAATTTGGGCCGGATAGCGACTGGACGGCGCAGCACATCGAGCACCATGTTGACCCGCTGCCCGCCATTGATCGCCTGGTTGAACTGCGCCCAGTCGCTGGGGCGCGTGCCTCCTGTGATGGTGTAGGGCCAGCCCTGCTCCTTCGTGCCGCCCCAGGGAACGTTGGAGCCGGGCCAGAACATGGTGGCGGTGCGCGCCCCTGCCTTTTCCGCCGTTACCCAGATCGGCTCTGCCTCATTCCACCAATAGGGATCATCGCTCGCCATGGTGAATTTCTCGTCCGGGCGGCTCGCGTCCTCCATGCTGTTGGCGACGATGCCGTTTCGGTCGGGCCTGTCCCCCGTCACGATCGCCCAATGATTGGGGAAGGTCTTTGTCGGGAAAGAGGGGCGCATGGGCGCCTGGACGCCATCAGCGGCTAGCGCGGCAAGATGCGGCGTGACTCCACGCGCAAGATAGTCGGACCGGAAGCCGTCGATCGACACCAATATGGTGACGGGTGCGCGCTGTTCCGCTGTCGACACAGTAGCGCCGGGCTGCGCGGGGACCGTGGCGCAGGCGCCGAGGCAAAGGAGGGCTGGGGCAAGGAGGGAAAGACGAAGCATGGCGACTCTATTTGATTATCGAGAATTGTGCGTCGCGCTTAGCAGCAAGGATATGACGGTAAAGTGACCGATTGTCCCAGCCCGGTTAGATCAGCAAATCCTATCAGACCAGATGATCGCGCAGGGCCATCCACCGCTCCCGCTTCGCTTCCCGTGAAAGAGTGGCATAGGCGCCCGATGTCGAGGGAAGGTCAAGCAGCGCAATCTCGGGGCGACCCGCCAATTGCGTGCGACCATGCAGGGCGGCTGTCTTCCCATTGAAGGCGATGGCGCGAAGATCGGGAAGGCGGTCCACGAACTCTACCAGATTGCGCAGATCAGCCTGACGGATGCGGCTGTCGAGACTGCCATCTCGTTGGGCGCTTTCCATCACGTCCCACAGGCCCACATGATGGGCGCGCAGGCGTTTGAGGCGCATGGCATAGGGTTGTGCCCGCAGATCTTCGCCGACGACATCTCCGATCAGCTGCCAGAAGGCGTTGCCGCGATGGGCATAATATTCGCCCTGCCGGATCGACGCATCACCCGGCAAACTGCCAAGGACCAGCACGCGGGTCGCGGCATCTATGCTGGGCGGGAAGGCGAATTTCAGCGGCATCGGAACCTGTGGACATCATTCCCGCGAGGCCGGGATATCAAGCCCTGGCGCACCGTCGTGTGAGACCCCAAGCTGCGCTGAGGCGGCCGGTGCGATCAGACATTGAAGCGGAACAGCATGATGTCGCCATCCTGCGTCACATAATCCTTGCCTTCGGAGCGCCACTTGCCCGCTTCCTTGGCGCCGGCCTCGCCCTTATATTGGACATAGTCGGCATAGGCCATGGTTTCGGCGCGGATGAAGCCTTTTTCGAAATCGGTGTGAATCGCGCCGGCGGCCTGGGGCGCCTTGCTGCCCTTGGCGACGGTCCAGGCGCGTGCTTCCTTGGGACCCACGGTGAAGAAGGTGATGAGGCCGAGCAGCTCGTAGCCGGCGCGGATGATGCGGGCGAGGCCGGCTTCGGTGAGACCGAGCGCTTCGAGATATTCGGCGCGTTCCTCCACGGGCATGGTGATCAGTTCCGCCTCGATCGCCGCCGACACGATCACGGCCTTGGCATTTTCGGCCGCCGCCTTTTCAAACACGCGGGCGCTGTGCGCATTGCCGGTTGCGGCGCTTTCTTCCTCGACATTGCAGACATAGAGAACGGGCTTTGATGTCAGCAATTGCGCCTGCGCGAAAAGCCGTTCCTCTTCCGGGTCGCGCGGCACGGTCAGGCGCGCGGGCTTGCCGTCGCGCAGCAGGTCGAGCGCCTGGCCAAGGACCGATGCTGCAGCTTTCGCTTCCTTGTCGCCCTGTGCTGCCTTCTTGGCGAGATTGGGGACGCGCTTTTCCAGGCTTTCAAGGTCGGCGAGCATTAGTTCGGTCTCGACGGTTTCGGCATCGGCAATCGGGTCGACCTTGCCCTCGACATGGGTGATGTCGTCATCCTCGAAACAGCGCAAAACGTGAACGATGGCGTCGACTTCGCGGATATTGGCAAGAAACTGGTTGCCCAGCCCTTCGCCCTTAGACGCGCCGCGCACCAGTCCGGCGATATCGACGAAACTGAGCTGCGTTTCGATGATCTTGGCGCTGCCGCCGATTTGCGCGATGGTCGAAAGCCGGTCGTCGGGCACCGCGACCCGGCCTTCATTGGGTTCGATGGTGCAAAAGGGATAGTTCGCCGCCTGCGCCGCCTGCGTTTCCGTGAGCGCATTGAACAGGGTGGACTTGCCCACATTGGGAAGACCGACGATACCGCAACGAAAACCCATTTGACTGCCTTATTAGATCGGGGTGATGGACGCGCCGATAGCGCCTTGCGCGGACAAAGGCCAGCCTTGGACAAATGGCACCATCGACAGGAACGCTGGCGTAGGCGATAGAAAGATCATGGCACAGCAGGATATCGAACCGGACGAGGCGTTCTGGACCGACGCGCATGGCGGGCGCTGGAAGAAGCGACCGGCCTATGAGACCGGTGCGCTCGGCCGTTGCCCGCGCTGCGGAGAAGGACATATTTTTCGCGGTTTCCTGACGATCCGCGACCATTGCGAGGTGTGCGGGCTGGATTATAGCTTCGCCGACCCGGCGGATGGGCCGGCGGTCTTTGTCCAGCTGTTTGCCTGCGTCCCCGGCGTCATCTTCATCCTGATGCTGGAGATCATGGCGCGGCCGCCATGGTGGGTGCATCTGGCCGTTGGCCTGCCGGTGGTAATCCTGACAACGGTCCTGCCGCTGCGCCCGATCAAGGGATGGCTCGTGGCCGCGCAATTTACGACGCGCGCGCAGGAGGCAGGGACGGCCGACCTGTGGGCGAAGTTGCACAAGGATGGACGCGGCGGCTGAACCGGGCGCGTCAACCGATCCAGTAAGGCACGATCTGACGATTGTCTGGATCGACATGGATCGGCCGGTCGGCCGGCGGGAAAGCGCGCTGGTCGCAGCTTTGGCGCGGGCACAGGCGGCAGGTGATGCCGATCGGGGTCGCAGCGCCTTCCTCCTGCAAATGGAGGCCGTCGGCGTAGACGAAATTCGCGGCATGCGTCACTTCGCATCCCAGCACCACGGCGTAGCGGCGCGGCGTCCGCTTGTAGCTGCCCGATGGCTTTACCAGACCTTTCGCCATGGACACGTAGCGGACGCCGTCGGGCGTTTCGCCAAGCTGGACGTTGATCCGGTCGGGCACCGCTACGGCCTCATGGACGTTCCAGAGCGGACAGGCGCCGCCAAAGCGGGCGAATTGCAGCCGGGTGGCGCTGTGCCGCTTGGTGATGTTGCCGGCCATGTCGACCCGGCAGAAAAAGAAGGGGATGCCACGCAGGCCGGGTCGTTGCAGCGTCGACAAGCGGTGACAGGCCTGTTCGAAACTGACGCCGAAGGTGCGGGCGAGCCGGTCAATATCATGTCGCATCGTCCGCGCGGCTTCCCGGAAAGCGGCATAGGGCATCAGCAGCGCGCCGGCGGCGTAATTGCCAAGGCCGATCGCTAGCAGCCGGTCAGCACCCGGCACGGGCAAAGCTGCCTTTTCCACGACATCGGCGATCACCGCCTGACCCTCCAGCATCATCAACTGATGCCCCAGCATGAACTTGCGGCTTTCGGTCGGCAGCGCGGCGTTGATGAACAGCCGGCGATCGGCGGCGCGATAGGCGCGCAGGGCGCTGTCGGGCGTTTCGGCGATCAATGTTTCGATGCCGTGGCGGCGGGCCAGCGCTTCGACCAGCATCCCTTCGTCCAGCACCTGGCCCGCCGAGAAGCTGTCGGCCATATCCTCCGCCAGGCAGTCGAGCATATGGACGTAATTGCCGGATTCGTGAAACCAGTCGCGCGCCGCTTCCCAGGGGAGGCGTGCCTGGATCTCATGATCGTTGGCGATCGCCTCCTCGATCATGTTGATCCGTTCATTGGCGCGCATATGGGCGTTATAAAGATCGACATAGCGAGCTGCGAATTCGGGAAACTGCAAGTGAAGCTTCTCGATGCGTTCGGGCTCCATCAGCGTGCCGGGCAGTTCTGGGTGGGCGAGCGCATAGGTGAAGGCGCCCAGCAATTGCTCCTCCTCCCGGCTGTCGAAGCTCGCCCAGTCCGTAGGGAAGGCGCTGGCGACCGCGGCCTTGACCTTTGCCGTCAGCGGCCGGTCGTCATTCTCAAGCTGACTGAGATAGGATACGGATATGCCCAGCGCCTGCGCCATCGTCGCCTGGTCCATGCGATGGTCCAGGCGAAGCTGGCGCAGACGAGGACCTGCGAAGATACGGTTGCCGCGTGCCATCTGACTGCCTTAATTTGCGAAGTCGTGATTTGCAAATTGGCAAATTCGCATTTGCGAAGACGCGGCCGCGCTGTCTAGGAGGGACGCCAACCTGTCTGAGCCGCTTTCGGAGAGATGCCCACCATGTCGAAGCTCGCCATCATTGAACAGTTGGAAGCCAAGCGCGACGCCGCTCGGCTGGGCGGCGGTCAGCGCCGCATCGACGCGCAGCACGCCAAGGGCAAGCTGACCGCGCGGGAGCGGATCGAAGTACTGCTGGATGAAGGCAGTTTTGAAGAGATCGACATGTATGTCGAACATAATTGCGTCGATTTCGGCATGGATGAAGCGCATGTGCCGGGCGACGGCGTCGTTACCGGCTCGGGCACCGTAAACGGGCGTCTGGTCTTCCTCTTCAGCCAGGATTTCACCGTCTATGGCGGCGCGGTGTCGGAACGGCACGCGATGAAAATTTGCAAGATCATGGATATGGCGATGAAGGTCGGCGCGCCCGTGATCGGCCTGAACGACAGCGGTGGCGCGCGCATCCAGGAGGGCGTGGCATCGCTTGGCGGCTATGCAGAGATTTTCCAGCGCAACGTGCTGGCGTCGGGCGTGGTCCCGCAGATCAGCGTCATCATGGGACCGTGCGCGGGCGGCGCGGTCTATTCGCCTGCGATGACGGACTTCATCTTCATGGTGAAGGATAGCAGCTTCATGTTCGTGACCGGCCCCGATGTGGTCAAGACCGTCACCAACGAAGTGGTCACGCAGGAAGAACTGGGCGGCGCGGTGACGCATACGACCAAGTCAGGCGTGGCGGACGTGGCGTTCGAAAATGATATCGAAGCGCTGCTGGCGGTCCGAGACTTCGTCGATTTCCTGCCTGCGTCGAACCGCGATCCTGTGCCTGAACGACCCAGCGCGGACCCGTGGGACCGGATCGAACACAGCCTCGACACGCTGATCCCGGCCAATGCCAACCAGCCCTACGACATGCATGAACTGATCCGCAAAGTGGTGGACGAGGGCGACTTCTTTGAAGTTCAGCCGGCCCATGCGGGCAATATCCTGTGCGGCTTCGGCCGGATCGAGGGGAAGACGGTGGGCATAATCGCCAACCAGCCGATGGTGCTGGCGGGCGTGCTCGACATCAACTCGGCGAAGAAGGCGGGGCGCTTCGTACGCTTTTGCGATGCGTTCGAAATTCCGATCGTGACGTTCGTGGACGTGCCGGGATTCTTGCCGGGCACCGCGCAGGAGCTCAACGGCATCATCAAACATGGCGCCAAGCTGCTGTTCGCCTATGCCGAAGCGACGGTGCCCAAGATCACGGTCATCACGCGCAAGGCCTA
>NZ_DJDV01000013.1:11716-14375 GCF_002431195.1 Sphingobium sp. UBA5915
GCAAGGCCTATGGCGGCGCCTATGACGTCATGAGTTCCAAGCATCTGCGCGGCGACCTCAACTATGCCTGGCCGACCGCGGAAATCGCGGTGATGGGCGCCAAGGGCGCGGTGGAGATCATCTTCCGCGGCAAGACGCCCGAGGAGATTGCCGAGCGGACGAAGGAATATGAAGACCGCTTCGCCAACCCCTTCGTGGCGGCGAGCAAGGGCTTCATCGACGAGGTGATTCAGCCGCATTCGACCCGTAAGCGCATCGCGTTGGGGCTGCGCAAGCTGCGGAACAAGCAGTTGGAAAACCCCTGGAAGAAGCACGACAATATCCCGCTGTAAGCGGTATCGTAACCGGCGGAGTGGATTTTATGAGCAACGGACAGGATATTTTCATCGTCGCTGGTGCGCGCACGGCGATCGGAACGTTCGGTGGGGCGCTGGCGTCTTTCCGGCCAGCCGAACTGGGCGCCATCGTCATCAGGGAAGCGATCGACCGGGCGGGCGTTACCGGGGCCGATGTGCAGAATGTCGTCATCGGCACGGTGGTTCCGACCCAGCCCAAGGACGCCTATGTCAGCCGCGTCGCGGCGGTGAACGCGGGCATACCGACCGATGCGCCGGCAATGAACGTCAATCGGCTTTGTGGTTCGGGGCTTCAGGCCATCGTGTCGGCGGCGCAGGCGATTGCGCTGGGCGAGCATGATGTTGCTGTAGCTGGCGGGGCCGAGTCCATGTCCAATGCCCCGCATATGGTGCTGTCTGCGCGCAATGGGCAGAAGATGGGCAATATCGAGATGGTCGACGCCATGCTTGGCGCGCTGCACGATCCGTTCGAGAATATCCATATGGGCGTGACGGCGGAAAATGTCGCCGAACGCTGCGGCATCAGCCGCGAGGAGCAGGATGCCGTGGCGGTGGAAAGCCACAAGCGCGCCGCGGCCGCCATTGCGGCAGGCTATTTCAAGGAGCAGATCGTTCCGGTCGAAATCAAGACGCGCAAGGGCGTCACCATCTTCGACACTGACGAGCATGTCCGCGCGGACGCATCGTTGGAGGGAATGGGCGGCCTTCGGCCCGTGTTCAAGAAAGACGGCACAGTAACGGCGGGCAACGCATCGGGCATCAATGACGGTGCGGGCGCTGTCGTGCTGGCCAGCGGGAAGGCCGTCGCGGAAAAGGGCCTGAAGCCGCTCGCCCGGATCATCGCCTGGGGCCACGCCGGCGTTGAACCCAGCGTGATGGGGGTGGGCCCGGTGAAAGCGGTTCCGGTCGCGCTTGCCCGCGCCGGCCTGACGCTCGACCAGATGGACGTGATTGAAAGCAACGAGGCCTTCGCTGCGCAGGCCTGCGGCGTTGCCAAGGAACTGGGCTTCGACCCGGCCAAGACAAATCCCAATGGGTCGGGCATTTCGCTGGGGCATCCGATCGGGGCGACCGGCGCGATCCTGACGATCAAGGCCGCCTATGAATTGAAACGGATCGGTGGCCGCCATGCGCTGATCACCATGTGCATCGGCGGCGGACAGGGCATCGCCATGGTGATTGAGGCGGTGGCGTGAAACTGGGCCGGCTGAACCATATCGGGGTGGCGACGCCTTCGCTGGACGCGAGCCTCGCTTATTATCGCGACGTCATGGGGGCGACACTGGCGCATGACCCGTTCGACTTGCCGGCGCAGGGCGTCAAGGTCTGTTTCGTCGATACGCCGGGAGAAAATGGCACCGCGGGCACGCAGATCGAACTGATCGAACCTTTGGGTGAGGCCAGCCCGATCCATGGGTTTCTGGCCAAGAACCCGGCCGGCGGGCAGCATCATATGTGCTATGAAGTGCCCGACATCATGGAAGCGAAGGCCTGGTTTGAAAGGCTGGGCAAGAAGATACTGGGCGAACCGCGCATCGGCGCACATGGCACGCCCATCTTTTTCGTGCACCCCAAGGACATGAACGGGGTGCTGACCGAGATTATGGAGACGCCCAAAGAGGCGCATTGAAAACTGAAACCCGTTCGTTTCGAGCAGCTTCGAGCACAGTTGAGAAGCGTCCGTCGAGAAAGGTTCTCGACAAGCTCGAACCGAACGGAGGTTGGTGACAGGGACGGAAATTGCATGACCGAGAAGCCGACGCTGGATCAATGGGCCGCCGCTGCCGCCAAGGAGGTGAAGGGCAAGGACCTGAACTGGGAGACCCCGGAAGGGATCACAGTGAAGCCGCTTTACACGGCCGACGATGTCAGCGTGGATCCCGGTTTGCCCGGCTTCGCGCCTTTCACGCGGGGCGTGCGCGCGTCCATGTATGCCGGGCGACCCTGGACCATCCGCCAATATGCCGGTTTTTCGACCGCTGAAGAATCCAATGCCTTCTATCGCCGCAACCTGGCTGCGGGTCAGAAAGGGCTGTCGGTCGCCTTCGACCTGGCGACGCACCGGGGCTATGACAGCGACCATCCCCGCGTGACGGGCGACGTCGGCAAGGCCGGCGTGGCGATCGACAGCGTGGAGGATATGAAGATCCTGTTCGACGGCATTCCGCTCGACAAGATGTCGGTCAGTATGACGATGAACGGCGCTGTGATCCCGATATTGGCGTTCTTCATCGTCGCGGGCGAAGAGCAGGGCGTCGATCGCGCCTTGCTCGACGGAACCATCCAGAACGACATCCTCAAGG
>NZ_DJDV01000031.1:0-15054 GCF_002431195.1 Sphingobium sp. UBA5915
GGGGCGGGGGCGGGGGAAGGGCGTCCGCTTCGGCCTTGGCGAACAGCAATTCCTGGAAATCCCCGGTCGCGGCGACCGGCGGCGGCATCAGCTTGTGCGCGCCGCCGCGCGATCCGGTCCTCACCGCGCCGATCTTCACATTGACGGGTCGCCGCGCGATCGCGGGGCCAAGGCCCAGGAACCGGCCGCGCTCCAGGTCGCGGATCTGCTCCGCCTGGCGCCGCTCCATCCCAAGCAGGTCGGCCGCGCGCGCCATGTCGATGTCCAGGAACGTGCGTCCCATCAGGAAGTTGGAGGCTTCCGCCGCGACATTCTTGGCGAGTTTGGCCAGCCGCTGCGTGGCGATGACGCCGGCCAGGCCGCGCTTGCGCCCCCGGCACATGAGGTTGGTCATCGCGGCGAGCGACAGACGGCGCGCCTCGTCCGACACGTCGCCCGCGGCGACCGGCGCGAACATCTGCGCTTCGTCCACCACGACCAGCGCGGGATACCAATGGTCGCGCGGCGCATCGAACAGGGTCGACAGGAAGGTGGCGGCGCATTTCATCTGCGCTTCCAGCTCCAGCGAATCGAGGCTCAGCACGACCGACGCGCGATGTTCGCGGATGCGGCTCGCCATGGTGACGATCTCGCGCTCATCATAGTCGCCCGCGTCGATCACGACATGGCCATATTCGTCCGCCAGCGTGACGAAATCGCCCTCCGGGTCGATCACCACCTGCTGCACCATGGCGGCGCTTTCCTCCAGCAGCCGGCGCAAAAGATGCGATTTGCCCGATCCCGAATTGCCCTGGACGAGCAGACGGGTGGCGAGCAATTCCTCCACGTCGACCAGCACGTCCTTGCCGTGATGATCGGTTCCTATGCTGATGCTGGCGGTCACGGCAGCGTCTTTGGCCCAAGCGGGCGGCCAAGTGCAAGGGGTGAGCGCAAAGGGGGCGGACGCTCTGTCCCCTGTCCATCAGGCTTCTTCGCCTTTAGGACCGGTTGGAAAAGGAGCGATGACGTGCGCCGATTTGCGATGACGATGGCCCTGATCTTGGTGCTTGCCGTGGCCGGCTGCGGCGACGATCGCAGGGCTGAACGGCTCGCCGCCGCCGGCCCCAATCCGTCACTCGACGCGCTTTTGAACGTGGCCGACGCCGATGCGGGCGCGCGGAAATTCGCCGTGTGCGCGGGATGTCACAAGGCGACGAAAGGCTCCCCGGACATGGGCGGCCCCAATCTCTACGGCGTCTATGGCCGCCCGATGGCGCAGCAAAGCGCGCGCTACAGCTATACCGCCGCGCTCCTCGACGCGCGGGGCCGTTGGGACGCGCGAACGCTCGACGCCTGGATAGCCCACCCGCAACGGGTCGTGCCGGGGACCAAGATGATCTATCCCGGCGTCTCCGACCCGCTCGACCGTGCCGACATCATCGCCTTTTTGAAGCGGCAGGCCGATTGATCGGCAAAGGCATGGAAAGCCCCTATCCGCCTTGACGATTCCCATGCCGCAGTGCAGCATATCCTCCATGGAGAGCCACGCACAGCAAGCCGCCCCTGCGATCACGCAGAATCCCGACATCCGCTATCTCGGGCGGCTGCTGGGTGATGTCATTCGCGCCTATGGCGGGGAAAAACTCTACCAGCAGACCGAATATATCCGCTCGGCATCGGTCGATCGTGCGCGCGGCGTGCAGGGCGCGGACCTCACGGACACGGGGCTCGACGCGCTCAACCTTGACGACACGCTGAATTTCACGCGCGGCTTCATGCTGTTCTCGATGCTTGCCAACCTGGCCGAGGATCGCCAGGGCGTGGCGGCCGAACCGGGCGCCGATGTCGCCTCTGCGCTTAAGCGTCTCGAATCGCAGGGGGTGGGGCGTGATGCGGTGCTCGACCTGCTGGCGCACAGCCTGATCGTGCCCGTGCTGACCGCCCACCCGACCGAGGTGCGGCGCAAGAGCATGATCGACCACAAGAACCGCATTGCCGACCTCATGCATCTGAAGGATGCGGGGCGAACCGAGACGGCGGACGGCGAAAATCTGGACGAGGCGATTTTTCGCCAGATCGCGCTCCTGTGGCAGACGCGGCCGCTGCGCCGGGAAAAGCTGTTCGTCGCCGATGAAATTGAAAATGTCCTCGCCTATTTCCGCGACAGTTTCCTGCCGGTGCTGCCGGCGCTTTATGCCCGCTGGGAACGTGTGCTGGGCGCGCGGCCGCAAAGTTTCCTGCGCGTGGGCAGCTGGATCGGCGGCGATCGCGACGGCAATCCCTTCGTCCAGGCGCCACAGCTGCAATATGCGCTGAAACGCGGCGCGGCGGCGGCGATCGCTTATTATCTGGACGGCGTCCATGCGCTGGGCGCGGAATTGTCGCTCTCGACTGAACTGGCCCATGTGCCGCAGGCGGTGCTTGATCTGGCGCAAGCCAGCGGTGACGACGCGCTCAGCCGCAAGGATGAACCCTATCGCCGGGCGCTGAGCGGCATCTATGCGCGCCTGGCCGCGACCTGCGTGTCGCTGACCGGGGATCAGCCGGCGCGGCCATCGGCGCTGAAGGGCGAACCCTATGCCAGCCCGGCCGACCTGCGCCATGATCTGGTCGTCGTCGCGCAGGGACTGGCGAGCGAAGGCAATGGCGCGCTGGCGAGCGGGGGTGCGCTCGGCCGCCTGATCCGCGCGGTCGAAACCTTCGGCTTTCACCTCGCCACGCTCGACATGCGCCAGAACAGCGCCGTGCATGAACGCGTGGTTGCTGAGCTGCTCAAGGTCGCGGGCGTGGAGCCGGATTATCTCGCGCTCGACGAATATGCGCGCATCGCCCTGCTGCGTCGTGAACTCGCCAATAACCGCCCGCTCGGATCGCGCTTTTCCGCCTATTCCGACGAAACCGCGTCGGAACTGGCGATCGTCCATGCCGCCGCCGAGGCGCACCGCCTTTATGGGCCGCAATGCATCACCCATTACATCATTTCCATGGCGCAGAGCGTGTCCGACCTGCTGGAGGTCAACATCCTGCTCAAGGAGGCGGGGCTGTGGCGCGTGGGCGACAATGGCGATCCGCCGCACGCCGCGATCATGGCGATCCCGCTGTTTGAAACCATCGGCGATCTGGAGGCCGCGCCCAAGATCATGTCCGCCTATTTCGGCTTGCCCGAAATTGCCGGCGTGGTGAAGGCGCGGGGCCATCAGGAAGTGATGATCGGCTATTCCGACAGCAACAAGGATGGTGGTTACATCACCTCGACCTGGGGCCTCTACAAGGCGAGCAAGGCATTGGAGCCGGTCTTTGCGGAGGCTGGCGCGGCGATGCAATTGTTCCATGGCCGGGGCGGGGCGGTCGGCCGTGGCGGCGGTTCGGCCTTCGCCGCGATCCAGGCCCAGCCCAAGGGCAGCGTGCAGGGGCGCATCCGCATCACCGAACAGGGCGAAGTCATCGCCGCCAAATTCGGCACGCGCGACGTTGCCATGACCAATCTGGAAGCGACGACCAGTGCGACCCTGCTCGCCAGCCTTGAGCCGGAGGGCATTTCGCAGCGGGACGCCGCGCGCTTTGCCGGGGCGATGGATGAACTCTCGAAGAACGCCTTCGCCGCCTATCGCGACCTGGTCTACGGCACCGAAGGATTCCGCGATTTCTTCCGCCAGTTGACGCCGATTCAGGAAATTGCGGGCCTCAAGATCGGCTCGCGCCCGGCCAGCCGCAAGAAAAGCAGCCGGATCGAGGACCTGCGCGCCATCCCCTGGGTGTTCAGCTGGGCGCAGGCGCGCGTGATGCTGCCGGGCTGGTATGGCGTGGGCCAGGCGCTCGCCGGGTTCGAGGACAAGGCGCTGCTGGCGGACATGGCGCAGCATTGGGCGTTCCTCAAATCCGCGCTCGCCAATATGGAGATGGTGCTCGCCAAATCGGACCTTGGCATCGCCGCGCGCTATCTGCCGCTGGTGGAGGATCAGGGGCTGGCCGACGACATATTCGGCCGCATCCGCGAAGGCTGGCAGGCGGCGCATGACGGCCTGTTGCAGGCGACCGGGCAGAGCCGGCTGCTGGAAAGCAACCCGGCTCTCGAAACCTCGATCCGCCTGCGCCTGCCCTATATCGAACCGCTCAACCTGTTGCAGGTCGAACTGTTGAAGCGCCATCGCGCGGGGGAGGAAGACCCGCGCATCAAGGAAGGCATTGAATTGTCGATCAACGCGATCGCCACGGCCCTGCGCAATAGCGGCTGACGGGCGCGCGGCGGCAGTGCGAATCGCGGCCGGGGCGAGGCGTTAGCGCCCCTGGTCCGCGATGATGTCGACGCTGGTGCGGCCGCCCGGCGCGTCGGTGAACAGGATGAAATAGGCTGCGCCATCGGATGCGCGGGTGCCGCCCAGCACATGATCGCCGCCCATAATCTTGTGCTCGCCATCATAGCCCGCGCGGCGGGCGAGCGTATAATAATAGTCCATCACTCCCTGGCGTGGCACCGCCGTCACGAAGCTGGCGGCGCGGAGCGTGCAGCCATCGGTCTGCGCGCCGGCGGCTTCCATCAGCTGCGCGCCGGGATAGAGGGGAAAGCCCTCGGGCAGGCGCTGGGCCCATTCCATGCCATATTTCAGTTTCTTGGTGCAGTTCGCATTGCCGCCCTTCGCCGCAGCCTGTTCGCGCGCCACCGCCCCCAGCGTCACCGTGGACGCCATCGCCTCGCCCGTGGTCGGGGCAGGAGCCGACAGCAATTTGCCGCCCGCCTGTCGTACGGCCTGCGCCTGCGCCTTGGCCGCGTCCCCGCTCATCACCGGCACCGCGCCCGTGGCGGGCTTGTCTGCGGGACGCACGGCGTCGCGATTGGCCTGCCCCACCAGTTGGGGATCGACCAAGATAGGATCATTGAGCGCCCCCTTCATCGCCGGGTCCGCCGCATTATTGGTCAGCTGTGCGTCCAGGGCGGCAAGGTCGCCATCCCCGTCCTTCTTGTTGCAGGCGGCCAGCGCCAGCAGCAGCGACGCGGCGCATACGGATCGAAACAGGGCCATTCTTCACTCCTTTGTAAATGAGCGATGAAGAGGGAAGGTTAAACATTCGTTAGGACTTTTGGTGAATCTGCCGATTTTTTGCCGAAAGGCCAGTTTCGATTGACTGGCACCGGTCACCTGTCTTGCTCTGGCACAGGTTCGGGGGCATGGATTGGCTATGCTCAACCTCCTGTCAGGCTTTATCGGCCTTGTCACCCTAATCCTCATGATCCCGGCGGTATTGCCGCTTTTGGGGGCGCTCAACTGGATATTGGTGCCGATCGCGCTGTTCGGCGCTTTCATCGGCCTGATGTCGTCGAAGAAAAGCGGCCAGTATTTCTGCCTTATCGTCGCCGCCTTCGGCGCGCTGCGCCTGTTTCTGGGCGGAGGCATTTTCTGACGCAGACGCAGGCCGAAACCCGGCGCGGCCTGCTGGCCGCGACCGCTGCCTATGGGCTGTGGGGGCTTTTGCCGCTCTTCTTTCGCCTGTTGCATCATATCGACGCCATAGAGATCGTGACGCAGCGCATCCTGTGGTCGCTGCTGCTGATCCTGCCGATCCTGGCCTGGCGCGGCACGCTGCCGGTATTTCGCGCAACATTTGGCAATCCGCGATTGGTGGTGGCGCTGGCCGGATCGGCGCTGATGATCGCGATCAACTGGCTGACCTATGTCTGGGCGGTGAACGACAATCACGTCGTTGCCGCCAGCCTGGGCTATTTCCTCAATCCCCTGGTGAATGTCCTGCTGGGCGTCCTCGTGCTCAAGGAACGGCTGCGCCGGTTCCAGCTGCTGGCCATCGGTCTTGCCGCCATTGGCGTTGCCATCCTCGCCGCATCGGCGCTCACCACCCTCTGGATCAGCCTGACCCTGGCCTTCAGCTTCGCCTTCTATGGCCTGCTGCGCAAGCTGACGCCGGTCGCGCCTATGACGGGCCTGGGCGTCGAAACCGCGCTGCTCGCGCCGCTCGCCATCGCCTATCTGATCTGGGAAGCGGGCCATGGCGGCATCGGCTTCGGGCAGGACCTCCCCACCAGCGCCCTGCTGATCCTGTCGGGCGGCGTCACCACCGTGCCGCTGGTGCTGTTCGCCACCGCGGCCCAGCGCCTGCCGATGGCGACGCTGGGGCTGATGCAGTATATCGCCCCAACGCTGCAATTTCTGTGCGGCGTCCTGCTGCTGGGGGAGGTGCTGAGCATCGGTCAGATGCTCAGCTTCGGCCTCATCTGGATCGGCCTCATCCTCTTCGCCGGCGACAGCATCGCCACCGCCCGGCGCAACCGGACGGCGGCGGCCGCCTGACCCGGTTCAATTATACTCGGTCGCCTCGAACCGCACCGGCTCGCCGATCGCATCGTTGGCCAGCGCGTCTTCCCACATCACGCGGTTGCCGCGAATGATGGTGCCGACCGCCTTGCCGGTCAGCCGATCGCCGTCGAAGGGCGACCAGTCGCAGCGCGACGCCAGCCAGTCCCTGTCCACGGTCCATTGTTTCTTGAGATCGACCACAGTGAAATCCGCGTCATAGCCGACCGCGATCCGCCCCTTGCCCACCAGCCCGAACACGCGCTGCGGTCCCGACGACGTCAGCTCGATGAAGCGGCGCAGCGTCAGCCGCCCTTGTGCCACATGGTTGAGCAGCAGCGGGATAAGCGTCTGCACCCCCGGCATGCCGCTGGGGCTGGCAGGATAGGGCTTGGCCTTCTCCTCGATCGTGTGCGGCGCATGGTCGCTGCCCAGCACGTCGGGCACGCCCTGGTTGAGCCAGAACCACAGGCCATCGCGATGCGCGGCGCTGCGGATCGGCGGGTTCATCTGCGCATAGGTGCCCAGGCGCGGATAGGCGTCCTCGGCCGCCATCGTCAGATGCTGCGGCGTCACCTCGCAGGTGGCGATATCCTTGTTCTGGCCGATATATTCCAGTTCTGCGGGCGTGGTGACGTGCAGGATGTGGATACGGCGTCGCGCCTTGCGGGCCAGCGCGATGATCCGCTTCGTGGCGATCATCGCGCTTTCATCGTCGCGCCAGACGGGGTGCGACGACGGGTCGCCCTCCACCCGCAAATCCTTGCGCGCATTCATCCGCGCCTCGTCCTCGGCATGGATGGCGACGCGGCGCGTGCCGCTCGCCAGCACGCGCGACAGGGCGTCGTCGTCATCGACCAGCAGGCTGCCGGTCGACGCCCCCATGAAGATCTTGACCCCCGACGTGCCGGGAATGCGCTCCAGTTCCTTCAGCTTCTCGGCATTATCGGCGGTCGCGCCCACATAGAAGGCATGGTCGCACCACATGCGGTGATGCGCGCGCTTCAGCTTGTCATGCACCCGCTCGGCGGTGTCGGTATTGGGATTGGTGTTGGGCATTTCAAACAGGGCGGTGATACCGCCCAGCACCGCGGCGCGACTACCCGATTCCAGATCTTCCTTATGCTCCAGCCCCGGTTCGCGGAAATGAACCTGGCTGTCGATGCAGCCGGGCAGCACGTCCAGGCCCGTGCAATCGATCACTTCGCCCGCGTCGCCCAGCGACGTGCCGATCGCGGCGACCTTCCCGCCGCGCACGCCCACATCGACCTGCTCCGCGCCGCCGGGCGTATGGACCGTGCCGTTCTTCAGGATCATGTCGAAAGTCTGGGTCATGGCAAATTCCTGTCTGCTCTGGCCGCGCGAACGGCTTGGCTTCGTCCTGTTGCCGTCCTACCTAAAGCCGATGACCGGCACCACCCTCACTGACCGCGCGCTCCTTAGAATTTCCGGGGAGGAGGCGCGCGCCTTTCTTCAGGGCCTGCTGACCCGCGATGTCCTGACATTGCAGCCGGGCCATCCGCGCTGGACCGGCCTGCTGACGCCGCAGGGAAAGGCGCTGTTCGACGTCATCCTGTGGGAAGATGGCGGCGACGTGCTGATCGACTGCGAGGCTTCGCAGGCCGACATGCTTGCAAAGCGCCTCACCCTCTATCGTCTGCGCCGCAAAGTGACGATCGCGCGCGAAGAGGCGCTGGCGGTGCACTGGTCCCCTGACGCGGCCGACCAGCCGCATGATCCGCGCCTTCCCGCGCTCGGCCATCGCTGGCTCGCCCCAGCCAGCCCGGACGCGGGGGAGGGCGATGCCGCCGCCGCCTTCCGCGCCCATCGTCTCTCGCTCGGCGTGTTCGAAGGGGTGGAGGAGCTGGGGCAGGACCAGGTCCTCTGGCTGGAAACCAATGCGCAGGAACTGGGAGGGGTCGATTATGACAAGGGCTGCTATGTCGGGCAGGAAAATACCGCGCGCATGCATTATCGCAACAAGGTGAGCCGCCGGCTGGTCGCCGTCCCGCTCGGCGAGGCGGATGACAAGCGCCAGCGCGCCGCCCTGCCCGATCTTGGCCTGTCGATCGAACTGCGCCGCGTGGAGGGGCTGGACCCGGCGCTGCTGCCCGATTGGCTCGCAGCGGCGATCGCGGGGGAAGCTGCGGTATGATCCGCGCGCTGCTGGCGGTCCTCGCCGCCTGTCTCCTCGGTGCGCCCGCCCAGGCGCAAACGCCCTGGACCCTGGTCAAAACCTACCCGCACGATCCGTCCGCCTTTACCGAGGGGCTCTTCTATCACGACGGCGCGCTTTACGAGAGCACCGGGCTTGAGGGCCGCTCCGACATTCGCAAGGTGGCGCTCAAAAGCGGCAAGGTGCTGCAACGCCGCGTCGTCGATCCGCCCTATTTCGGTGAAGGCATCGTCAACTGGAAGGATCGGATCGTCAGCCTGACCTGGCGGCACCGGCGCGGTTTCGTCTGGTCGCTGGCCGACTTCGCGCCGCAGGGCGAATTCCGCTATGAAGGGGAGGGGTGGGCGCTGACCCAGGATGGCCGGCACATCATCATGAGCGACGGCACGGCGCAGCTGCGCTTCCTTGATCCCGACAGCCTGGCTGAACAAAGGCGCATCACCGTGACCTGGAACGGCCGCCCGGTGCAGCGCCTCAATGAACTGGAATATGTGCGCGGCGAAATCTGGGCCAATATCTGGTATGATACGCGCATCGCCCGCATCGACCCGGCATCGGGCACGGTGATCGACTGGATTGATCTTGCGCCCTTGCGCGCGAAGGCGGGCGTCACCGACAATGAAGCCGTGACCAATGGCATCGCCTATGACGCGGCGCGGGACCGGATTTTCGTCACTGGAAAATATTGGCCCAAGCTGTTTGAGATTCGCGTGGAAACCCGGCCGCGCGGTTGACTTGGATGTACCGAATCGCTAATGGCGACCCTCCCCAACACGCTGGCGAGCGGCAGTGCTTTTCGCACTGGCCGTCTTTTTTGCGTCTGGGGGGATAGGAAATCGGCCATTCTTCCTTGCCAGGGAAGCATGGCCCGGACGCTTTGAGATAGGGTTGCGCAAGCGCCCTGTGGAGCAGGAGAATAGTTTACCATGGCACGTATTGCGGGTGTTAACATCCCGACCAACAAGCGCGTGATCATCGCGCTCACCTACATTCACGGCATCGGCCGCCACACCGCCGTGTCGATCGCCGACAAGCTGGGCATCGACCATAGCCGCCGCGTTCAGGACCTGTCGGACGCCGAAGTCCTCCAGATCCGTGAAGCCATCGACGCCGATCACACGGTTGAAGGCGACCTGCGTCGCGAAACCGCGATGAACATCAAGCGCCTGATGGATCTTGCCTGCTATCGCGGCCTGCGTCATCGCAAGGGCCTGCCGGTTCGCGGCCAGCGCACGCACACCAATGCGCGCACCCGCAAGGGCAAGGCTAAGCCGATCGCTGGTAAGAAGAAGTAAGAAACAGTCCGGGGGACTGTTTCGTCTTCTTCTCCGCCGGAGGCAGCTCTCCCACGGGATGACGCCTCCAGCCTCACAAGTTTCAGTAGGATAGAGCAAAATGGCACGCGAACCTCAGCGCATTAAGCGCCGCGAACGCAAGAATATCTCGGCCGGCGTCGCGCACGTCAACGCCAGCTTCAACAACACCATGGTCACCATCACCGATGCCCAGGGCAATGCGATCAGCTGGTCCTCGGCCGGCATGATGGGCTTCAAGGGCAGCCGCAAGTCGACCCCTTATGCCGCGCAGGTCTGCGCCGAAGACGCCGGCCGCAAGGCGGCCGAACACGGCGTCCGCACCCTCGAGGTCGAAGTCAAGGGTCCGGGGTCGGGCCGTGAATCGGCTCTGCGCGCCCTCCAGGCCGTGGGCTTCCACATCACTTCGATCCGTGACGTCACGCCGATCCCGCACAATGGCGTGCGTCCGTCCAAGCGTCGCCGCGTCTAACCGCAGCGTTGCATGACATGCGGGCGGCGGACGCGTCGCCCGTTTTCCCGTTTGCATCGCCGGAACGTTCCTGTCGGGTCAGGATCATACAGCGTTTCGGCCCATCCCCAGGGGAAATACATGACTGTCAACATGAAGAACTGGCAGGAATTGAAGAAGCCCAACAGCCTCGAGATCAAGGCGTCGGGCGACGGCAAGCGCAAGGCGACGTTCGTTGCCGAGCCGCTGGAGCGCGGTTTCGGCCTGACGCTCGGCAACGCGCTGCGTCGGGTTCTTCTGTCCTCGCTT
Source organism: Sphingobium sp. UBA5915 (assembly GCF_002431195.1). Lineage (NCBI taxonomy): Bacteria > Pseudomonadati > Pseudomonadota > Alphaproteobacteria > Sphingomonadales > Sphingobiaceae > Sphingobium > Sphingobium sp. UBA5915. The sequence continues at coordinate 10,534 of NZ_DJDV01000031.1, forward strand.
CAGGGCGCGGCGGTCACCTCGATCAAGATCGAGAACGTCCTGCATGAATTCTCGTCGCTGACCGGCGTGCGCGAAGACGTGACCGACATCGTCCTCAACATCAAGCAGGTCGCGCTGAAGATGGAAGGCGAAGGTCCCAAGCGGCTTCAGCTTTCCGCCACCGGCCCTGCCGTGGTGAAGGCCGGCGACATCAGCGTCGTGGGCGATATCGAAGTGATGAACCCGGACCTGGTGATCTGTCACCTTGACCAGGGCGCGACGCTCAACATGGAACTGACCGCTGACGTCGGCAAGGGCTATGTCCCCGCCGTCGCCAACCGTCCGGCCGATGCGCCGATCGGCCTCATCCCGGTCGACGCGCTCTATTCGCCGGTCCGTCAGGTCGCCTACAAGGTGGACAACACCCGCGTCGGCCAGGAACTGGACTATGACAAGCTGTCGCTGACGCTCGAAACCGACGGCACCGTCACGCCGGAAGACGCGGTGGCCTATGCTGCGCGCATCCTGCAGGACCAGCTCCAGCTGTTCGTCCACTTCGAAGACGCGCTGCCCGCCGCTGCGCCCGCCACCGGCCATGCCGCTGGCGCCGCCGCTTCGGAAGGAGAAAGCGACGCCAACCAGATCAACCGCTATCTGCTCAAGAAGGTGGACGAACTGGAACTGTCGGTCCGCTCGGCCAACTGCCTCAAGAACGACAACATCATCTATATCGGCGACCTGGTCCAGAAGACCGAGGCCGAGATGCTGCGCACCCCCAATTTCGGCCGCAAGTCGCTGAACGAAATCAAGGAAGTGCTCTCGTCGATGGGTCTGCGCCTTGGCATGGACATCCCCGGCTGGCCGCCGGAAAATATCGAGGAAATGGCCAAGAAGCTCGAACAGGAGCTGTTGGGCTAAACTCCAACCGCCGTTCGGTTCGAGCAGCCCTTCGACTGACTGCTTGCAGCAGTCGCTCAGGACAGGCTTCGAGCTTGTCGAGACGCGTCGGTCGAGAACAATTCTCGACAGGCTCGAATCGAACGGAATGGGTTATGGGCGACGACCCTCAACGGTCGCCTGGTCTGGGCTACCTCACACGGGCCCTTAACGAACGAAGGAAACGAACATGCGTCACAAAATCGGTCATCGTAAGCTTCAGCGCAGCGCCGGTCATCGCACCGCCCTGCTGCGCAACCTCGCCGCCTCGCTCATCAAGCATGAGCAGATCCTGACCGGCACCGCCAAGGCCAAGGAACTGCGTCCTTATGTCGAAAAGCTGATCACCCTCGCCAAGAAGGGTGGCCTGTCCAATCGCCGTCTGGCCAGCTCGCGGCTCCAGGACGATGCGCAGCTGACCAAGCTGTTTGAAGTGCTGGCGGAACGCTACAAGGACCGCAACGGCGGCTACACCCGCGTCATCAAGGCCGGCTTCCGCGCGTCGGACGCCGCCCCGGTCGCGATCATCGAACTGATCGACCGCGACGTCGATGCCAAGGGTCAGGATTCCGGTCCGGTCCAGGGCGCCGACGAGGATGATTTCGAAGCCGCCTGATCTTCGCGGTCCCGCGCCGCGGGACGGGATGCTTTACCGACAGGCCGCGTTTCCTTTATGGGAAGCGCGGCCTGTTTTGGTTATGTATAAAAGAGCTTGGAAGAGAGGATGCGCGGCTTCGCCCTGATCCTGCTGTCGCTCTGGCTGGCCGCTGCCCCGGCCATGCTGCGCGCACATCCCGACGACGCGGCGATCGCGGCGAGCGATCCGGCGCTGCGCTATCCGCTCGCCCGCAGGCAGGACATAGTGGAGGATCATTTCGGCGTGCCGGTCGCCGATCCCTATCGCTGGCTGGAAAATGACCTGCGCGCCGATCCGGCGGTCCGCGACTGGGTGGCGCGGGAAAATGCGCTCACTCGCCGCTATCTCGACGCGTTGCCGGGGCGCGAGGCGCTCAAGGCGCGCTTGCAGGCGCTCTTCGCCCATGGCCGCTACACTGTCCCCCGCAAGGCGGGCGACCGCTATTTCTATGGCTATAACCGGGGGCTGGAAAATCAGACCCCGCTTTATGTGCGCGAAGGGCTGACGGGCAGGCAGCGGATTTTGCTCGATCCCAACAGCTGGGCGCAGGATGGCGCCAGCGCGCTCGCGGAGTGGACGCCCTCGCCCGACGGCCGGATGCTCGCCTATGGCGTGCAGGATGCGGGCAGCGATTGGCGCACGCTGCGCCTGATCGACGTCGATAGCGGCCGCACGCTCGACGATGCCGTCCAATGGGTCAAATTCTCGCAAACCGCCTGGGACGGGCGCAGCGAAGGCTTTTTCTATTCCCGTTTCGCCGCACCCGGTCCCGGCGAAGCGTTCCGGTCGACCAACCTTGGCCAGAGCCTCTATTATCACCGCATCGGCACGTCTCAGGGGCAGGATCAGCTGATCTATGCCACGCCCGACCGCCCCCGGCTCAGCCATCAAGCGCAGGTGACGGCCGATGGGCGCTGGCTGGTCGTCAGCTCGTTCGAAGGCATCGACCCGCGCCGCGAAATCCATGTCGCACCCCTGACCGGCGGCCCCATCGTCCTGCGCAGGCTGGTGCGCGGTCCCGCGCAGGACTGGCGGCTGATCGGCAGCCGGGGATCGACGCTCTATTTCCTCACCGATCATCGCGCGCCGCACCGGCGCGTGGTCACGCTCGACGCCGCCAATCCCCGAAGGCGCGCGCAGGAAATCGTGCCCGAACGCGCCCAGACGCTGGTCGGCGGCGCGCTGGTGGGCGATCGCCTGATCCTCGCTTCCATGAACGGCGCGCAGACGATCGCCGAACTGGTCGAACTTGACGGGCGCAGGGTGGGTGACGTGCCGCTGCCGGGCTTCGGTACGGCGGCTGGCTTTGGCGGCCGGTCGGGCGATCCGGAGACATTTTTCAGCTTTTCCGGCTTCGTCACGCCGGCCAGCATCTATCGCTTCGACACCGCGACCCGTCAGTTCCAGCTTTTCGCCCAGCCCGACCTGCCCTTCGACCCGAACGACTATGGCATAGAACAGCGGCTCTACCCGTCGAAGGATGGGACGATGATCCCGCTCACCATCCTGCGCAAGAGAGCGCTGGCCGATAGCGCGACCGCCGCGCCGACCATCCTCTATGGCTATGGCGGCTTCAACATCAGCCTGACGCCGGGCTATTCCGCCACCCGCATGGCCTGGCTGGAGCAGGGCGGGGTCTATGCCATCGCCAATCTGCGGGGCGGCGGCGAATATGGCAAGGCGTGGCACGATGCCGGGCGCGGCGCCAACAAGCAGAATGTGTTCGACGATTTCATCGCCGCGGCGGAGTATCTCAAAGCCAATGGCTTCACGCCGCCTGATGGCCTTGCGATAGAGGGGCGCTCCAATGGCGGTCTGCTGGTCGGCGCGGTGGTGAACCAGCGGCCCGACCTGTTCGCCGCCGCGCTGCCGGCCGTGGGCGTCATGGACATGCTGCGCTTCGATAGATTCACCGCCGGCCGCTATTGGATCGACGATTATGGCTCGCCCGCCGACAAGCGGGATTTCCCGCTGCTCTACGCCTATTCGCCCTATCACAATATAGCGGGCGAGGCGGACTATCCCGCCATCCTCGTCAGTACCGCCGACACCGACGACCGCGTCGTTCCCGCCCACAGCTTCAAATATGCCGCGGCGCTCCAGGCCGCTGACCTTGGCGCGCGACCGCGCCTGCTGCGGGTCGAAAGCCGCGCCGGTCATGGCGCAGGCAAACCGGTCGACAAGCTGATCGACGAATATGCCGACAGCTACGCCTTCGCGGCCCATTTCACCGGCCTGGCGATCGCCCCGCGCCCCGCCGCCGCGCCCCGTTCAGCCGCTGGACAGCCGGCGCACGTTATGCCTCCCTTAGTCGCAGGAGGCCAATGAGCATGATCGGGACCAAGACACGCTGGATGACCGGAGCGCTGGTGAGCGCGGGCCTGCTGCTGGGCAGCGTCAGCGCGGCGGAAGCCCGTCCGCGTTGGGACCGGGGCTGGGATCGCGGCTGGGACAGGCATCACCGCCATCGCGGCGACGGCTTTGGCCTGGGCGACGCCATTGGCGTGGCCGCTCTGGTGGGCGCCGTCGCGATCGTCGCCAATTCGATGTCGAAGGACCGCAAGGTCCGCGATCCCATCACCGGCGGCGAATATGACGCGCCACCGCCCCGCGCCGGCACTGATTATGGCGATGATCTGGGCAGCGACGCGCCGCCACCGCCTGTCGACGAAGCCGATTTCTCCGACATAGCCGCGCAGGACGATGCGCTCGCCGACAGCTGCGCCCGCGCAGCCCGCGACGAAGCCGAGCGCGACGGCGGCTTTGCCGAGGTGCGCAGCATGGCCAGCCCAGTCGCTGCAGCCAATGGCGGCTACAATATCGATGGCCAAGTCGAACAGCGCGCCAGCACCCGCGCCCCCACCGGCCAAACCCGCCGCTTCACCTGCACATTGGACCGCGACGGCCGCGTTGCACAGGTCTATCTCAGCCGCGACTTGGTTTCGCGCTGACACCCGACCGGTTTTGCT
>NZ_DJDV01000120.1:0-32242 GCF_002431195.1 Sphingobium sp. UBA5915
GTGCCCGTTTTATGTGACGCCCCCTGGTAGTCCCCGTCCAAAAGCTGGGATATCGGTGCCTCCACCGTATCGCCCAGAAGACTGTTGCAGGTAACACAACAAGGGATTCGGTAGCCCCGGTAATGGCGACGTTCGCCACTGGGCAAGGTGATCTGCTTGTCGAACAGACCAAACCGTTTGAGGATCCATCGGGGGATGATATGCTCGTCGTTGAACATTTTGTCCCTCGGCGAGGCGCCACAAACGAAGCAAGCGTCGCCCATGACGATCTCATTGACGAATGTCTGACAGCTCATCAGCAGGAGGCGGCCGTCACGGCCAGCCAAAGTTACATCCCGCTGTTCAGTGGTGTCGTTCACGTTCGCTTTTCTCCAGCTCGCAATTTTGACTTAATCGAGGATCGTGGCGGCGAACATCGGATTTCCTTAGACAGTCGCCACCGAACCGGCGGGTGAAAAGAAACTTCCCTCGCCTTGGTTTAGATTAAGGATGGCCGTTAGCGAATGTCCATTTCCAGGCGCGGCGATTGAGCGGCTCACTGGCGGAAACGGGCGCGTTGCTTCCCCTGCTGACCTCGACAAATGCCAGTCATTCAGCTGTTCAAGGTCATCGTGCCTTGGGCTTTGATCGGAGTGCCTCAACCAGCAGCGAGAAGGCGGGCGATGGCTGGGTGACAGTCGGGTAGTAAAGGTAGAAGCCTGGGAACGGCAGGCTCCATTCGTCCAACACGATTTCGAGCCTTCCAGCCTGTAGATCCGCTTCGGCCAGATCCTGTGGGATGAAGGCGAGGCCAAGTCCCTCCACGGCTGCACTGAGGCAGGAATAGCTGTTGTTGAAGATCAACTGCCCGCTGACCTGCACCTTAATCTCCGCCTCGCCCTTCCGCTGCAATTCCCATGCGTAGAGGCGACCGGAGGATTGGCGCAATCCGATGCAATTGTGTGATTGCAGATCGGACGGGCTTTTGGGTCGACCATAGCGCTGGAAATAGGCCGGCGATCCGACCGCCACCATGCGTGCGTCCGGCCCGATGCGCACGGCGATCATGTCCTTGGCCAGAGTTTCACCGTAGCGCACACCGGCATCGTAGCGTTCGCTGATGATGTCGATCAGACCGTAATCGGTGATCATCTCGACCTTCACATCGGGATGGTCCCTCATGAAATCGGACAGCTTCGGCAGTAGAAGCTCGTTGATCGCGTGGTCCGATGCGCTGATACGGATCTTACCCGCGGGCCGGTCCCGCATTTCGTTGACGGCGGCCAGTTCCGCCTCGATCCCGTCCAGATAGGGGCTCACCTTCTGGAGCAGCCGCTCGCCGATCTCGGTCGGGGCCACGCTACGGGTCGTGCGAACCAGCAACTGAACGCCGAGTCGATCCTCCAGCTTCTTGACGATCTGGCTGATCGCGGACTGGGAAAGGCCGAGCTTACCGGCTGCCTTGGTGAAGCCGCGCTCGCGCGCCACTGCCACGAAGGCGGTGATGTCACTCAGCGTGTCCCGCGCCATTGATTACAATCCCTACTGATTATCAGAAGACTTATACCTCTAATAATGGATCGGCGCGCGAGCTAGATAGCGGAGAAGGAATTCATCAGAGAAGAATGAGGTAGTCCATGCCGGCATCCGGCAAAGCCACAACTGCGCCCGCCTGGGGAGCGGTGATCGCAATGGCGCTGTGCGCCACGATATTGATTGCATCGGAATTCATGCCGGTCAGCCTGTTGACCCCGATCGCGCGCGATCTCGCGATCACCGAGGGGCATGCCGGACAGTCGATCTCCATCTCCGGCTTCTTCGCGCTTGTCACCAGCCTGTTCATCTCGGCGATTATCGGCGTGTCGGACCGGCGCCGCGTCGTGCTATTCTTTACTGCGCTGATGGTCGTGTCGGGAATGATGGTCGCACTCGCGCCCAATGCCCCGTTACTAATGGCAGGACGCGCCCTGCTCGGCGTCGCGATTGGCGGCTTCTGGTCGATATCGGCGGCGATCGTCATGCGCCTTGTGCCCGAGGAGTCAGTCCCCAAGGCGCTGGCCCTGCTCAATGGCGGCAATGCGGTAGCGACCACATTGGGCGCGCCGATCGGCAGCCTGCTCGGCGGCCTGATCGGCTGGCGCGGCGCCTTCTTCTGCGTAGTGCCGCTCGCCGTCATCGCTTTGCTGTGGCAGTGGCGCAGCCTTCCCGCCTTGCCAACTGAAAAGGCGACAATCCGCGCGCGCGACGTATTCGCTCTGCTGAAGCATCGCAAGTTCGCCTTTGGCATGGTCGCGGTGTCGCTGTTCTTCTTCGGCCAGTTCACCCTATTCACCTATCTGCGCCCGTTCCTGGACCTGGTGACGGGTGACGACGCACCGCTGATCTCGGGCATGTTGCTGGCGCTCGGCGTTGCGGGCTTTGTCGGCACGATCGTGATCGGCTGGCTGCTCAAGTCGCAGCTCTACAGTCTGCTGATCACCATTCCCGCCATAATGGCAGTCATCGCCACAACGCTCGTCGAAATCGACGGCACCCCGCTGAACGTCGGTCTGCTGCTGACCCTCTGGGGCCTGCTGGCAACCGCCGCGCCGGTCGGATGGTGGACCTGGCTCAGCAAAACCATGCCGCACGAGGCGGAGGCCGGCGGCGGGCTGATGGTCGCGATCATCCAGCTTGCGGTCATGTTGGGCGCGATTGTCGGCGGCACGCTGTTCGACGCCTGGGGCTATCGTGGTCCATTCAGCCTCGCCGCCGGTCTCCTCGTGGTCGCCTCGCTGCTGGCAATCGTCACATCACGCATCGGCGTCACGCCGAGCTTCACCGAACAACCCGCCTGACCAGGGAGAGCCTCGCCATGACCGACCGATCCTTCTCATTCGAGCGCCGCGGTGTGCTGAATGCCGGCGCTGCCGGCCTTGTCACCCTCGGCACTTTTTCGATCCCGGACATTTCCTCAGCAAAGGCACCAAGTATGACACAGGATTGGGACAAGACGTTCCCACGCAGCAAAGCCGTCGATCACCAGAAGGTCTCGTTCAGGAACCGCTACGGTATCACTCTCGCCGCGGATCTGTACCTCCCCAGGGAGCGCGGGACGGGCAAGCTCGCGGCAATCGTGGTCAGCGGGCCTTTCGGTGCCGTGAAGGAGCAGTCCTCTGGTCTCTATGCCCAGACCATGGCTGCGCGCGGCTTCGCGACCCTGGCCTTCGACCCTTCCTACACCGGCGAGAGCGGCGGTGAACCGCGTAACGTCGCATCGCCTGACATCAACACGGAAGATTTCAGCGCGGCCGTCGATTTCATCGGGCTGCGACCGGAGATCGATCGCGAGCGGATCGGCGTCATCGGCATCTGCGGTTGGGGCGGCATGGCACTCAGCACCGCCGCAATTGATAAGCGGATCAAGGCCGTCGTCGCCAGCACGATGTACGACATGACCCGGGTCATGTCGAAGGGCTACAATGACAGTACGACCCCGCAACAGCGTACCGAGGCGCTGGAACAAATGAGCCGGCAGCGCTGGACCGACGCCGAGAAGGGCAGCCCTGCTTACGGCCCGGTCTCGCTGGAACTGAAGGGCGGCGAGCCGGAGTTCGTCGTGCAATATGCGGCCTACTACAAGACCAAGCGCGGCTTCCATCCGCGTGCGATCAACTCGAACGCCGCATGGTCGCTCACCACGCCGCTGTCGTTCATGAACCTGCCGATCCTCACTTACATCGCGGAAATATCGCCCCGGCCGGTCTTGCTCGTGCACGGCGAAAACGCCCATTCGCGCTACTTCAGCGAGACGGCCTATGCGGCGGCAGCAGAGCCCAAGGAATTGATGATCATTCCGGGCGCCACGCACACCGACCTTTACGACCAGGTGGACATCATTCCATTCGATAAACTGACCGCGTTCTTCAAACAGCACCTCGTGGCTTGATACGAGAAGGGTGGGCATGATGCCCACCCTTCATGCTGCCGAGGCATGCTAGAATGGCGGTTTTCGGGAAAGGCTCCCATTCAGATTAGCGACCGGAATGGGCGCTTTTCGGTCTTGAGCGAGGCAAGGCTCCGAACTAAAAATTTCAGATCGATCGCTTTTTGCCTTCAAACCCGTCTTTTACATCCGCGATCCAGCCGACTATCTCACGTTCGCTCCAGCGAGAGGCAAAGGGTGAGATTTTGTAGGGCGGAGGGAAGCGCCGTTCCGAGATCAGGCGATAAATCATCGACTTTCCTAAGCCGACGCGCCGCGTTACCTCATCCAGTCTCAGCAATCGCTCCGGAACTTGCTCAGCTTCAACCATCTAGATCCTCCCAGGTCGGATGGCTGGATGGCGCGTTCCTGCCACAATCCATGATCAGGCTTGCGCAGTCGGCTTCCGCATCTGGAAAGAGGAAGGCATCAAGCGGACAAAGCGGATCCTCGATTCGAAGGCGCAGATATGTTCGCAAGGGCTGCTTGCGGGTCTCGTTTTCCCATGCTTCCCCGATGTGCTGCCATCCCAGCATGATGCGGAAAACCGGCGCATTACAGCTTCCACGATCATCGTTCGGCACCAAACGGATCTGTCGCCGAATGGTAAGGGTGTTGATTTCGCCTTCCCAACCACCTTGGCGGCTATGCTTTAGCCGGCCGATCACGATGTATCGCCTCATGGCCCTCCCTCCCCGTCCTTGCGCGCCTTGGCGAACGCCCGGTCGCTGGCAAGAAATGCGTCCAGCATGGCCGGTAGGAGGTCCGCCATCTCGGCCTTGTCGCCATAGCTGCGATTATAGATGATGGTGTAATCGCCAAGCGCCCGCGCCAGGTCGGGGGTGACAGTCAGCGTGATCTTGATCGGAGTGCGATCGGGCAGTTTTGCCAGTTTGAGCATGGTTTCCTCCTTTCAGCGGGTGCCGGTCCATGGCCGTAGGGTGATGTCCTTGTGGACGACGATGCGCAGCGGCCAGCCGGGGCGGACCGTGATCGTGGGCTGGATGTTGAAGTTCTTTGAGACGATCTGCTGACCAGCCTGATTGGCCGATTGCTGTGTGGACTGGCGGAGCGCGCGGACGAGATCGCTTTCGTCACTGCCGAGCGAGAGCTGCGTGCCGACGCCCAATAGGGTCGATAGCGCCACTCCTTTCAGAAGTTGCCAGCTGTGCAAATCAACCTTGTCGGCAAGGCCCGCATAGCCGGCCGTATCGGTCGCGGGCAGATTGTCGATCTGGATCGAGCTGCCGTCGGGCAGGAGGATACGCTGCCATACGAGCAGCGCTCGTTTCTGACCAAACGCGACGACGCTGTCATAGCTGCCGATGAGGCGCGAGCCTTGCGGGATCAGCAAGGTTCTGCCCGTTACCGTGTCGAACACCGGCTCCGTCACCTGTGCGACCACCATGCCGGGCAGGTCCGAGTTCAGCCCGGTGACAAGACTGGCGGCAATGATGCTTCCCGCCATCAGCTGATAGGGCGATGCCGGGCTTTCGAGCCGGTACGTGCTGGCCGTTCCCCCGGTCGCCTGCTGCGCCATGAAGTCGATCTTGCGCTGCTGATTGTTCTGATCCTCCTCGGGGTCGAGAGCCAGACGCCCGGCCTCGCCGGTCGCCGCTGATTGCCCTGCAACGGCAGTTCCGCCAGCGTTCGCGCCGGAACTGGTTACGCCCCGCGCCGATGATTGCACCATCACGCCGGCCTCGCGGGCCTGATGCGCCTGCGATGCGATCCGCTGGCGTTCGACTTCGGCCGCCTGCTCGGCAGCAGTCGGCGCGATGTGCCCAGCGGCGGAACCATCGCCTTGCCTTTCGAGCCCACGCTGATGCTCAAGGATCGGGCGGCCGAGATCGCCCGGCAGGGGTGGCCCCAGCACCGGCGTATCAACTTTGACCTTGCTATAATCACCGGGCAGATCGGCAACGACGTCGGCCGGCGTGCCACGGTCGCTGACGGCCTTCTCGCTGCCCGCCTCGACGGTGTGCAGCGTCTTCGACCCGAGCGCCATCCAGGTCACACCGGCAATCGCCAGCGAACCGAACGCGGCGCCGCCGATGATGACGCCGCGCCGGAAACGGACGACGCGGCGGGGACTGGCACGCAGCACCAGCCCCTCTGGTGCGACCTTCTGCGGCGGCGCCGCCGTCTCCGGCCCCACGGCAACGACATCGTCCGCCTGTGCGCCGTTGGCGGGAGAGTTTTCGCCCGCGCTCACTTTCGCGTCCCCTCGACCCCAGCATCCGTCCGGCTGATGCGGACGACCTGCTGCGGCTTTTCGCCAAGGCGCAGTTCGGCAGCGCTGAAGAGACGATCGACGATATAGTGATTGCCGCTGACGCGATAATTGACAAGCTGGCTGCCGCCACGCGGACCAATAACGAACAACGGTGGGGCCTCACCCTGATCGAGCCGGGCCGGGAACTCGATATAGACCTTGCGACCGTCGTCCCACGCCCGGATCGGGCGCCACGGTGGATTGTCGCCCGTGATAGCGTAGGCAAAGCGCAGGTCGGCCAGCGCGATGTCGGAAGCGACCGGTTTGGCCTGCTCGGCAATCTGGTTCTGGCGCTGCAAGGCCAGGAGCCGATCCCGCGGATAGGTCCAGCTGATCGCTGCCATCGCGGTGCGGTCGGTGCTTTCCAGCGCCAGATGATAGGCGCGCCGGTCGGTGGCGATGACCATGTTGGTGACAAGCCCAGAGGCAAAGGGCTTCACCAAGACATGCACACGGGCATCGTCACCCGAGCCGCTGGTGGTGTCACCGATGACCCAGCGCACTGTATCGCCCGCCGAGACGGCCAGCAGCTTTTCGCCGGGCTGAAGCGCGACATCGCTGACCCGCTCCGGCGCGGCATAGAGACGATAGAGCGCGCCGTCCGTCCAGGGATAGACCTGCATCGCGTTGATATAGCCCGCGCTCGACGGCTCGCGCGTTGCCGCTCGGTTTGCGGCCTCCACCCGAGCGGTCGGCACGCCGGTCTCCTTCGTCGCGGACGGCGGGGGCAGCATCTGTCCCGGCAAGGGCAGCGGCTGCGGAACGGTGACAATCTCTACCGGCCTGGGCAATTCTGCTTCACGGGTGGCAGGCTGGAATCGTGCAGCATCGAGCGCGATGGCCGGAGGCGGCGTCGCACCGGCGCAAGCGCCAAGGGCCAGAAACGGAAGCGGCAGCAGGGACAAACGGATCATGGGCGACCTCCCTTCTCATCGGTGGTGGAGACTGGTGCCGGGGCGACTGTCGGCATAGGAATAGCCGTCGGCTCGGTTGGAAGTGTTGCATCGTCGGCGGTCGGCAGATTGTCCGTCGGCACCTGAGCGCGACCAGCCTGCCGCGCTTGATTGGATGGCTGGCCGTCCAGTTCGCGCGCCCAGTCGATGGCGTTGATGAACAGGCCGAGCGGGTTCTTGCGCAATGCGTCGGCGGTCTTGGGCGGCTGCATGATGATGGTCAGCATGGCCGTCCAGCGCTCGGTCTTGGAAAGGCTGCCGCGCTCGAAAATGCTCTCGGTCCATTTGACCTGGAAGCTGCTGTCCGATGCCCGGACCACGCTCGTCACCTGCACCGATACGCTGCGCTGGCCGATTCCGGCGAACGGGTCATTGGATCGCGCATAGTCATTGAGGAAGATCGCCGCCCGGTCGGTGGCGAAATCATAGGCATCGAGCCAATTGCGCTTCACTAGCACCGGATCGGTCGAGACCGAGCGGACGTTGGAAATGAATCGGCCCAGATGCCAAGCGATCTGGCCATCGGTCGGCCGGTAGTTCTGAATCGCCGGAGCAACGCTGCGGGCTTCGCCGAGCCGATCTACCTCCACGACATAGGGCGCGACCCGGCTCTGCATCGACTGCCAGACATTGGAGGCGATCAGGATGCCGGTGAGGCCCAGGCTGGAGAAGGCGACGAGCCGCCAGTTGCGCGCCTGCACGCGAGCGGAGCCGATGCGTTCATCCCATAGCTGTCCGGCGCGCTGCCACGGAGTTTCCGGCGCGGGCGTCTGCCCGTAGCGCTGGATGGATCGCTTGAAGATCATGGCATTTCACTCCTTTTCGCTGAGGTCGGGATTGGCGGAGCCGCCGGGACGATCGCCGTCCTTCACGGCTTGCATCGCCATGTGCCGGTGGTGCCGGGCGGTCTGCTGGGACCGGAGGCTCTGCGCCCAGGCCGGTGCCGGATCGGACGGTGCGGTGTTAGCGGAGGGCGCGGCAGGAACCGGCGATGTCCGTCCAGCATTCCACGCGGCCTGCTGCCCTGCGACGGCGCCGGCCTGCACGGGGGCGGCAATACGCGCGGCACCCACCTTTACCGCCTGCGATGCCGCACCGCCTGCTGCGGTCGCGATACCACCAAGGCCTGCGCCGATGCTTGTGCTGCCCGAGGTCTCCTGCCCCAGCTTGTAGGCGGTCGAGGCCGCCGAACCCATGGCCGTACCCGCGCGGATCGCGCCCATGCCGCCGCTTGCCGCCGCCATCGCGCCGCGTGCGCCGAGCAAGGCGGCACCGCCAGTCATGATCGCAGCGCCTGCTGCTGTACCTATGGCGGCACCCGCACCAAGTTGCGGCGCGCCGGATACGAGACCGGAGGCAATGCCGGGGCCGAAGATGCCAAGACCGAATAGCGTCAGCGCGCCCATCAGCAAGGTGAGCGCTTCGGCGATGCCGGGATCATCCCCGACAAGGTTCGTCATCTGGTCGAAATAATTGGTGCCGATGCCGATGATGACGGCGAGCACCATTACTTTGATGCCTGACGAGACGACATTGCCCAGCACCCGCTCGGCGAGGAAACTGGTCTTGTTCCAGAGTGCGAACGGCACGAGCACAAAGCCTGCAAGGGCCGTCAGCTTGAACTCGACGATGGTGACGAAGAGCTGGATGGCGAGGATGAAGAAGGCCAGCACCACCAGCAGCCAGCAGATCAGCAGCACCGCAATGGCGAGAAAATTGCCGAAGAATTCGGGAAAGCCCATCAGGTCGTTGACCTTGGCAATCAGTGGATAGGCAGCCGTAAACCCGGTGCCAGCGATCCTGCCGGGATGAAGGAGATCATCAGCGGAAAGGCCACCGCCGCCCGCCGTGATGCCCAGCCCCGAAAAACTGCGATAAACGATGTCGGCAAGCCGCGAGAAATTGCCGAGGATGTAAGCGAAGGCCCCGACATAGAGGACTTTCTTGACCAGTCGCCCGAGCACGTCCTGACCATTATCCATCGCCCACCACAGCGCAGCGAGCGTGACATCGATGCCGATCAGCACCGTGGTCAGGAAGGCGACGTCACCGGACAGCAAGCCAAAGCCGCTGTCGATATAGGTGAGGAAAGTGTCGAGAAAGGCGTCGACAATATTGAGGTCGAGCCCGCCGATGTCGGGGTCCATCGCCTGTGCTCCTAGCGGCGGGTGTAAAGGCTGGAGGTGCCGATGAAGCGGCGGCTCTGCTCGCGCGCAGCCTCCATCGCCTGCTGTTCGCGGGCACGCTCCAGTGCATCGGCGCGGTATTGCGCCGCCATCATCTGCTGGATCTGAAGCTGCTGTCGGGTGGAGAGCGCGATCAGCTGGTTGGTCGCCTGCCCGACCTGAAGGCTGCCAGTGGCCGACTGGCTCTGACTGACCAGTTCGGTCAGCAGCGTGGCGTCGGATTGGATATTCTCCACCACCTGCGACTGCACCCGCATGGTCTGGCGGTAGCCCTGCATCGATGCCTGATAGCGGGCACGCGCCTGCGCGATGATCTCGTTGGTCGAGAGCGCCGTGTCGAATGCAGCGGGGAATTGCTTGCGCAGCGCATCGTCGGTGGAGGCAAGGTCGAATGCGATGCCCTCGGCCTGATTCATCAGCGTGCCGATCCGCAGCATCGAGCGGCTGATCTCGCTCAGGGAAGAGAAGTCGAGCCGCTGGAGATGCTTGCCCATATTGGTCAGCATCGTCGCCTGATTCTGAAGCGCCTGAATCTGGTTATTGATCTGCTGAAGCGTGCGCGCGGCGGTCAGGACGTTCTGCGCGTAGTTGGAGGAATCGAACACCAGCAGCGCATGGGCCGGCGTAACAGGCACGATTGCGGCAGTCACCGTGGCGGTGGCGGCCATCAGGGCGGCGAGAAGACGCGATTTCATAGATCAAGCTCCGTTTGCTGGGGGTGAGAAGCGGTCGTGAGGGAGTTGGCATCGGCAGCAGGCACGGCATCGAAGCCGGCGAGCAAAGCGGCTGCCCAGTCGAGCCCACGGGCGCGCAGGAAGGCAGCGGTGAAACCATCGCGCCCATGCTCATCGAGCAGCCGGTCGATCAGGTTCTGGCTGTCGGGATCGGAGGCACCGCACAGCGCAAGGGCGATCGGCCCCAGCGCCAGTTCGAACAGGCGGTTCCCGGCGCGCGATTGCAGATAATAATGCCGCTTGGGTGTCGCGCGGGCGATCAGCTCGATCTGCCGCTCGTTGAGACCGAAACGCTCATAGGCGGCGCGGCTCTGCGGTTCGACGGCCCGATCGTTGGCGAGGAAGATGCGCTGGGGGCAGCTCTCGATGATGGCGGGCGCGATGCTGCTGTCGGCAATGTCGGCAAGGCTCTGGGTCGCGAAGATCACGCTGACATTGCGTTTGCGCAGAACCTTCAACCATTCGCGGATACGCGCCGCGAAAAGCGGATTGTCGAGGAAGACCCAAGCCTCGTCGAGCACAAGTAGGGTCGGCCGCCCGTCGAACCGCTCTTCCAGCCGGTGGAAAAGATAGGTCAGCACCGGAGCGACCGCACCCGCACTATGCATCAGCGCCTCAGTCTCGAAGCACTGCATATCACCCAGCGCCAG
Source organism: Sphingobium sp. UBA5915 (assembly GCF_002431195.1). Lineage (NCBI taxonomy): Bacteria > Pseudomonadati > Pseudomonadota > Alphaproteobacteria > Sphingomonadales > Sphingobiaceae > Sphingobium > Sphingobium sp. UBA5915. Next base: position 10,742 of record NZ_DJDV01000120.1, read on the forward strand.
CCCATTCTCGGCCGCATCGAGCAGGCGACCGAACGGCCCTTCCAATGTGTAGGGCATGAGCGCCGCCTTCAGCGCATTGGACTGGAGAAGAAGGCTGAGGCCGGTCAGCGTGCGCTGTTCGGGCGGGGCGCCGGCGAGATTTGTAAGCGCCGACCAGAGCGCCTCCTTGATCTCGGGCGTCACTTCCAAGCGCTCGGTGGTGAGCAGCGCCGCGATCCATTTCGCCGCCCATGTGCGCTCGGCATCGTGGTCGATATTGCGCATGGGTTGGAATTCCAGCGCATCCCCCGTTTCGCCGCCGCTTCCTAAGGCATGATGCTCGCCGCCCATCGCCAGCACCACCGCGCGGGCGGACAGACCCTTGTCGAAGACATAGACTTGGGCACCGGGGTAACGGCGGAACTGGAGCGCGTGCAACGCCAGCAGCACCGACTTGCCCGCGCCGGTCGGGCCGACGATCAGCATATGACCGACATCGCCGACATGAGTGGACAGGCGGAACGGCGTCGAACCGCTGGTCTCGGCATAAAGCAGTGGCGGTCCGCCGAGGTGCCGGTTGCATGCCGGGCCAGCCCAGACCGACGACAGCGGCATCAGGTGCGCGAGGTTCAGCGTATGAACCAGCGGCTGCCGGACATTGGCATAGACATGGCCCGGCAGCGATCCGAGCCAGGCTTCGACCGCATTGACGCTCTCGAGGATGCAGGTGAAGCCCAGACCATTGACGATCCGCTCGACGATGCGGACTTTCTCCTCGGCCCGTGCCCGATCGGCATCGCTCACGGTGATAGTCGCCGTGTAATAGCCGAAAGCGACATGGTCGCCGCCAAGCGCCTGAAGCGCGAGATCGGCATCGACCACCTTGTTGTCCGCATCGCTGTCGGTGAGCGGCACCGGCTCGTTCATCATCACCTCGCGCATCAGCTGGGCGATGGACTTGCGCTTGTTGAACCACTGGCGGCGGATCTTCGTCAGCGCCTTGGTCGCTGCCGTCTTGTCGAGCGCAATGAACCGGGTCGCCCAGCGATAGGCAAAGTCCTGATGGTTGAGGGCGTCGAGAATGCCGGGCCGGGTCGCGTTGGGAAATCCCAGCACGGTGACAGTGCGCAGATGCCGGTCGCCCAGCATCGGTTCGATCCCGCCAGACAATGACGTATCGACCAGCAGGCCGTCCAGATACATCGGTGTATCGGGCACAGCGACTACATGGCGGCGGGGCGAGATGCAGCTGTGCAGGAAGGTCAGCGTCTCGCTATCGTCGAGCGCTCGAACCTCCGCCATGAAGCCGGAGAGCAGGTCCTGCACCCGGTTGGTTTCGGCGATGAAGGCTCGCAGTTCCGTGCGCCAGTCGCGGTCCTGCCGGGGCGCATCGCGTTCCAGCAACGCACGCTCGGCACGGCTGACCTGATCGGCGGGCGGCAGGTAGCAGAGCGTAAGATGGGTTCGGCTCTCGAAATGCTGCCCCTTGCGGCCGTCGAAATGGCCGCGCCGCTCCTCATCGATCAGCCATGAGGCGGCATCGGGAAACGGGCTGTCGGGATAATCCATGGCTTCGATCCGTTCGGCATCGAAGAAAAAGGCCCAGCCCGATCCGAGGCGCCGCAGCGCATTGTTCGCACGGGCGCAGACCGAGAGCAGTTCGGCCTCGGGCGCGCTTTCAAGATCAGGGCCACGAAAGCGCAGCGTGCGCTGAAAGCTTCCGTCCTTGTTGAGTACGACGCCCGGCGCCACCAGCGCTGCCCATGGCAGATGGTCGGCCAGCCGGTCGGCCGTGCCGCGATATTCCTTGAGGTTCAGCATGAGAGATAGGCCTTCTGCCGGAGATGGCGGGCGAGCACGGGCGCGAAATCGGGATCGCGCTTGGCTGCGAAGACGGCCAGGCTGTGCCCGGCGAGCCAGAGCAGCAGACCTGCGATCCACTGCTGGAGGCCCAGCCCCATCGCGGTGGCGAGCGTGCCGTTGAGGATCGCGATCCCGCGCGGCGCGCCGCCGAGCAGGATCGCCTCGGTCAGCGAGCGATGCAGCGGCACCTCGAAGCCCTCGATATGCCCGTTGCCGCTATGCCTGCCGCCGGCGATGGAACCAGGCCCCGCCATCAGACCAGCGCCCCGCCGCCGAAGCTGAAGAAGGAGAGGAAGAAGCTGGAGGCAGCAAAGGCGATCGAGAGCCCGAAGACGATCTGGATCAGCTTGCGGAAACCGCCGGAGGTCTCACCGAACGCCAGCGCCAGGCCGGTGGCGATGATGACGATCACCGCGACGATCTTGGCGACCGGCCCCTGGACCGACTCCAGAATCTGCTGAAGCGGTTCCTCCCACGGCATGCCCGAGCCGGATGCCATGGCAGTGACGGGCAGCAGCAGGGCTGCGGCGATGAGCGTGGCGCGCGACAGGCGCGCGGGGACGAACGGACGTGATGCGTACATGGATCAGTCTCCTAGGCTGTGGGGGATGGCGAGGTCGGTGACGGCGTAATCGCCGCCCGCATCGAGCCCGCCGACCTCGGCAACGGTCTCGATCCTGCGGCCGGTGCCCCGGCCGGAGATAAACACCACCATGTCGATTGCTTCGGCGATCAGGCGGCGCGGCACGGTGACGACGCTTTCCGCCACCAGTTGTTCGATGCGGTAGAGCGCGGATCGCGCGCTGTTGGCATGGACGGTGGCGATGCCGCCGGGATGGCCGGTGTTCCAGGCCTTGAGCATGTCGAGGGCTTCGCCGCCCCGGACCTCGCCAACGATGATGCGATCGGGTCTCAACCGCAGGGTCGAGCGGACGAGATCGGCCATCGTCACGGCGCCGGGCTTAGTTCGCAGTGCCACTGTATCAGGCGCCGCGCATTGCAGCTCGCGCGTGTCCTCGATCAGGATCACCCGCTCGTCGAGGTTAGCCATCTCGGCCAGCAGCGCGTTCGCCAGCGTGGTCTTACCCGACGATGTGCCCCCCGCGACAAGTATATTACGGCGGGCGACGACGGCATTGGCGAGCGCCACGGCGACCTTGGCAGACATAATGCCGTCTGCAACATAGTCATCGAGGCGGTGGATGCGGGCAGCCGGCTTGCGGATGGCGAAGCAAGGTGCCGACGCTACCGGCGGGAGCAAACCTTCGAAGCGTTCGCCGCCCGAGCCGTCTTCATGGATTGGCAGTTCCGCACTGATGATCGGCGCATCGGCATGGACCTCTGCGCGTACATGGCTGGCGACGAGACGCACGATCCGCTCTGCCTCGGCGGCCTCCAGCCGGGCCCTGGTCTCAATGCGACCTTGGCCGAGGCGGTCGAGACGCACCATGCCATCCGGATTGACCATGATCTCGGTGACAAGCGGATCGGCCAGCGCGGCGGCGATAGCCGGCCCCATGGCGGTGCGCAGCATGGCGCTGCGACGGTCGCGTGACTGTACCCCAAGCGCGCGGCTCATGACGGCTCACCATCGCGAGGCGGAGTGTCGATCGATCGGCTGGTCGCCAGTTGCCGGCCCACCTGATCGACGAAACGGCGGAAGCGCTCGCGCCCGATCGCCTGTGCAGCCTTGTCCGCCTCGGGCAGTGGCGCGGTGACAGTCAGCTGATAGCGGACGAACAACGACAGGGTTTCGAGAAGGACCGTCGCGTCACGCTCGATCCGCCCCAGTTGATTGCTGATCCGGTCGAGTCGGTGCTTGAGCAGGTCATCGACTTCGCGGGTGGCGCGGCGATTGAGATATTCGCGCAGAGCGTCAGAAATGATCGCGGACTTCGACGTGCCGGGCGTCGATGCCAGCATGTCGAGACGAGCGGTCAGCTCCTCGTCGAGATAGAGATGATGGCGTGGCTTCACTGCCGTTCTCCCCGTCAGAAGTTCGGCAGCAGATCGTCGCCGCGATCCGTGCTCTCGTTGATGCCATAGGCACGCTGGACCGGGTTCAGATTGCGCAGACGGTCCATGGCGCGTCGGTCGGCGACCTCGTCGCTTTCGTCGTCGGTGCCGGGGGGGGCATCCCGCTCCGTCTCAGCCGGGGCCGGTGCCTGCTCCTCGGCGAGACCGGGATGACGTTCCTGCTGAAGACCGCCCTCTGCCTCCGCGAAAGCATCGGCATCGTCCGTGGATGCAGCGGCTAGGGCATCATGGGGACGGCGCACTTCACTGCCCCAGTCGTCGGCGCGCCACTCTGGCCGGTCCTTATAGGATCCTTCGCCAAGCACTGGCGGCGGCATCACACGCGCAGTGAAATTGCGATCCTCATAGTAGCGCAGCTTCTTTGCCCGGATCGGCGCCAGCCCTGAGACCATCACCAGTTCCTCGGACGGCGGCAGTTGCATGACCTCGCCGGGCGTCAGTAGCGGACGGGCGGTCTCCTGCCGCGACACCATGACATGGCTGAGCCAGGGCGCGAGACGATGGCCAGCATAGTTTCTCTGCGCGCGCAGTTCGGTTGCGGTGCCGAGCGCATCGCTGATCCGTTTGGCCGTGCGTTCGTCGTTCGAGCTAAAGGCGATGCGGACATGGCAGTTGTCGAGAATGGCGTTATTCTCGCCATAGGCCTTGCTGATCTGGTTCAGGCTCTGCGCGATGAGATAGGCGCGGATGCCGTAGCCGGCCATGAAGGCGAGCGCGGTCTCGAAAAAGTCGAGCCGGCCCAGTGCGGGAAACTCGTCGAGCATCATCATCAGTTGGTGCTTGCGGCTCTTGCGCGGATCGCCTTCCAGCCGCTCGGTCAGGCGGCGTCCAATTTGGTTCAGAACCAAGCGGACCAGCGGCTTGGTGCGTGAGATGTCCGATGGCGGGATGACGAGGTAGAGCGACACCGGCGCCTTGGCGTCGACGAGATCGGCGATGCGCCAGTCGCAGGCTGAAGTCGTGCGCGCAACGGTAGGATCGCGATAGAGGCCAAGGAACGACATGGCCGTGGAGAGCACGCCCGATCGCTCATTCTCGCTTTTATTGAGCACTTCGCGCGCAGCGCTGGCCACGACGGGATGGACCTGGGGATGTTTTGACGTTCCCAGATGGTTGGTAGCCATCATGCGGCGCAGGGTGTGGGCGAAGCTGCGTTGCGGGTCGGAGAGAAATGTCGCCACTCGCGCGAGCGTTTTCTCCTCTTCGGAGTAGAGGACATGGAGGATAGCGCCGACCAGTAGCGAATGGCTGGTTTTCTCCCAGTGCGAGCGGCGTTCAAGCGCTCCCTCGGGATCCACCAGTATATCGGCGATATTCTGGACGTCGCGGACCTCGTCCGGGCCCTTGCGGACCTCCAGCAGCGGATTGTATCGCGCTGAGCGCGGATCGGTCGGGTTGAACAGCAGACAATGCGAAAAACAGGCGCGCCAGCCGGCGGTCAGCGTCCAGTTCTCGCCCTTGATGTCGTGAATGACGACACTGCCGGCCCAGGACAGGAGAGTCGGCACGACGAGGCCGACGCCCTTGCCCGAGCGGGTCGGCGCAAAGGCCATGATATGCTCAGGCCCGTCATGACGTAGATAGTCGGAGCCGATGCGGCCGAGGAACACGCCGGCATCGTGAAGCAGGCCCACTTTGGCGATCTCGCGCCGCGATGCCCAGCGTGACGAGCCATAGGTGGTAACGTGGCGGTTCTGGCGCGCGCGCCACAGCGATCCGGCAATGGCAGAAGCGCATCCAAGAAAGCCGCTGGTCCCGGCCAATGCACCAGCCCTGTCGAAGACTTCCGGTGCATAAGCTTCGTAATGATACCACCAGCCAAACAACTGCCATGGGCGATAGACCGGGATGCCCAACGCGATCGTCCATGGTGCACCGAGCTGCGCCTGATAGCCCAGCATGGCAGCGGCCCATTGGGTTGCTGCCCATAGGCCCATGAGAACGATCGCGAAAACGACGAAAATCTGTCCGACAAGCAGCTTGGTTGGGGTCATGACTTGGCTCCGACTCGCGGGCCATCACGGCAGCACGAGTGGGACGAAGGGTGGATCAGGTCAGTTCGAGAGCGTTACATCGGTTACACCCGATCCAGCACGCTCAAGGCGAGGTTCCGACCGCAACTACGCCTGTGGGCGCCATTCAACTCGTATTGCAATTTACAATACAGTATGCGATCTTGTTGGTGGAGGTGAAGAATGCCGCAACCAACCCCACGCAAGGAACATCCGCTGTCGATGAGGCTACCGGATGCCGATATTGCTATCATTGATCGTGCTGCACGACTGCGCGGCCGCTCGCGCACGGAATTCGTGCGCGATGCAGCCGTCCGCGCGGCCGAGGATGTGTTGATGGAAACCACCCCAATCCGCATGAGCGCCGAAGGATTCGAAGCGTTTATGGCTGCGGTATCCGGCCCCGGCGCGCCTGTTCCTGAAATGATGGATCTGTTCCGCCGAGCCGCACCGTGGGAAGCCGGTCACTCACCTGCTGGAGAATAATCATTGTCGATCTCCAGTCCGGAGCCACTGTCTACAGCACATGACGTATCAAATTTCTCCTGTGGCAAACCCTCTCTCGACCGTTGGTTGCAGACGCGTGCGCTCGGCAATCAGGAAAAAGGTTTCACGGCGGTCATGGTTGTCCATGAAAACGGCCATGTCGTAGGCTATTACGGCCTCGCGCCTACGGCGATCGTCCCTGCTCAGTTACCCCGTTCGATCCGTACTGGCCAGCCGCCTGATCCCGTGCCATGCCTCCTGTTGGGTCAACTCGCCACCGATCAGAGCTGGGCTGGCAAAGGCGTTGGCACTGCTCTGCTGAAACACGCCTTGCAACGTTGCGTGGCGGCGTCGCTGCTGATTGGTGGTCGTGCGTTGGTGGTGAACGCAGTAGACGACGAGGCGTCAGCCTTTTGGCGCAGATGGGGATTTCTGCCCTCTAAGGATGATCCCCTTACCTTGTTCCGGTCAATCTCGGATATCGCAGCTTCGCTTCGGCACTCCGGTCAGTGAATTACGAGCCGCAGACCACCGGAAAGCTAAACCTTTCTCTACGATTACATGGCAGCTAAGCGCCCATTTACGTCGTTCAATTGGGGAAATGGCGCCTCGATGAGCAGTCAGTCCGCTTATGACTGGGTCTGGGACAGTGCTGCCGTTCCAAATTGATAGATCGGATGGCAGCTCCTGTCTGGAGCCGACATACATCGTTTGCCTGACTGGCATCACAGATCGGCAGAAAGTGGGCCGATTGTTGACCGTCCTCTTTTGGGGAGAAATCGGCTAAAGCTGCCGTCAAGCAGCTGACTCTTAATCAGCGGGTCCTAGGTTCGAGCCCTAGTGCGTCCACCACATTTCCCTTTTTCGTAAATCAGATACTGAGCTTGCGAGATCGGGCTATTGAGAGCATTTTTTTGCTAAGCAGCTCTCTAGGTAGCAGAGCGCTAATTCGGCGCTGCAGTGCAGTGAACGGTTCATGGCCTGCGCTCTGTCGAACTGAGCTTGAGCGAGTAATCGGCTCACCTTCCCGCCAGCGGCGCACGCTGGGATGGCCGCTCGGAAACTCAGGCAGCGCGGTGTCGTGCTGACAGCTAGGCCGCCCGAGCTTCGATCCAGAGCGCCCGATGGACAAGAATGACGCCCTTGGCTGGATGCCCTGCCAGCTCGGATACGCCCCATAGACGGTAAGAACGGTCAGACGGTTATTCGTGGAGGCTAAGAGCAGATTGGGGCCAGGGGCGCGATAGGCCTGGTTCTCGAACCGTCAGTCGCGCAGCACCCGCTCGATAGCGGTGTCGACACGGTCCGATCACCGCACCGCTGAGCGCCTACCGCCGATCCGGTTTGCGTTCTGTTCCTTCGAGCGATAATATCGTCATCTGACGCTAAAGCATCTCGAGTGGACGGCGGTCGCGTGGCCTGGGAAATTCCGCATCGAGTGTTGCAATGTCGGCGTCGGAGAGCACGATATCTGCGGCCGCGCGGTTCTCCCGCACATGTGCAATCGAACTCGCTTTCGGGATGGCGATGAGACCATCTTGCCGCAACGTCCACGAAAGTGCGACCTGCACAGGGGTTGCGCCAACCTCGGCTGCAACTTTGTCGAGAGCGGGGTGGGCAGAAAGTCGTCCCTGCTCGACTGGACTATACGCCATAACCGGTATGTTATGCTCGGCGAGCCACGGCAGCAGGTCCAATTCGGGGCCTCGCCGGACCAGATTATAGAGGATCTGATCGGTCACGCAGCCATCCCCGCCGGCAGCGACAAGCTCGTCCATATCGTCGGTATCGAGGTTGCTGACACCCCAATGCCGAATCTTTCCTGCCGATTTCAGCGCCTCCATTGCCTCTATCGTCTCAGCGAGCGGCACCGATCCCCGCCAATGGAGAAGATAGAGGTCCAGCCGATCGGTGCCGAGCCGCTTCAGGCTCGCCTCGCACGCACCGGCAAGGCGGGAGCGCGATGCGTTCTGTGGATACGCCTTGCTGACGAGGAACAACTGGTCGCGACGATCGCCGAGCGCTTCGCAGATCAGCGTTTCCGCCGCACCATCGCCATACATTTCAGCGGTATCGATGAGCGTCATGCCTAGCTCGACACCGGCGCGTAGCGCGGCGATCTCATCGGATCGCCGCTCAGCACGTTCACCCATCTTCCAGGTGCCTTGACCCATTCAAGGAACCACTTCCCCGCCGGGCAATGTCACGTGTTTCATGTACTTTCGTCCAATGAGATGAGTTCGACTGTTCGGTCGCGGGAGGCGGATTGGCAGATGACCACCATGTAACGATCATATCGCGGCCGGCCATCGATCGAGTGCCATTTTGACGATGGAGAGCAGTTCGTTGATCGTAGCGCCGTCGCGCGCCTGAACGGACATGCCTTCCATGACCGTATTGATGAATTTGCCTAGCACGGCCGGATCGGTGTTGGCCGCAAGCTCGCCCTGCGCGGCGCCGCGTTGCAGACGCTCGATCAGGAGGGCCTCCGCCGCGATGCGCTTGTCGCGCAGCAGGCATTCGATGGCGGCGGAAGCCGGCGACACGGCTGCCGCTGCCGAATACATGAAGCAGCCGGCCGGCGTTCCAGGTTCCGAGAATGATGACGCCGCTCGTTCCAGCAGGCCTTTGACGGCCTCGTAGGTGGACAACGCCGGATCGTTGATGGGTGCATAGAGGTGGACGCTGAACGTCGCGGCGTAGCGCTCGATCACCGCCGCAAACAGCCCCGCCTTGTTGTCAAACGCTGCATAGAGACTGGCAGCGGCGACGCCAGTCTCCGCCACCAGATCGGCCATCGATGTCGCCTCGTAGCCGCGCTGCCAGAACAGCCGCACCGCCTTGTCGAGCGCAGCGTCAGCGTCGAACACACGAGGGCGACCTGCGCGGCGACGGGCTTTCGTCTCTGTCATCTCTGGTGCACGATATGGAACGATCGATAAATAATATCTTGAAACGGGCGGTCTTCTCCCTTACAGAACGATCATTCAATAATCAAGGAATCTCCAATGAGCCGCATCGTCCGTATCCACGAATATGGCGACGCCAGCGTCCTCAGGATTGAAGATGTGGCCGTCCCCGCGCCCGCGGCTGACGAAGTGCAGATCGCGGTGAAGGCAATAGGCATAAACCGCGCCGAGGTGATGTTCCGCAACCATGCCTACCTTCAGGAAGCCGAGTTCCCGAGCCGCCTTGGCTATGAGGCTGCCGGCACTGTCGTTACGGTCGGCGCGGACGTGACCGGGTTTGCGGAAGGCGAAGTCGTCAGCGTCATCCCCCCGCTCGATATCGCGCGCTGGGGCACTTATGGCGAGGTCGCCAACGTGCCCGCCCGCCTCGTCGTCAAGCATCCGGCGACGCTGTCGTTCGAGGAAGCGGCGGCCGTGTGGATGCAGTATGTCACCGCCTGGGGTGCGCTGGTGGAGCAGGCGAAACTCGGCGAGTGCGATTTCGTCATCGTCACTGCTGCCTCCAGCAGCGTCGGCCTTGCTGCCTTCCAGATTGCGCGGATGGTCGGCGCGACGGTAATCGCGACGACGCGTACCGGCGCCAAGCGCCAGGCCCTGATCGATGCCGGTGCACATCATGTCGTCGCGACCGGGGAAGAGGATCTGGTAGCGAGGGTGATGGAGATAACCGATGGTCAGGGTGCGCGCGTGGTGCTCGATCCGGTCGGAGGCCCGTCGTTCGAGCCGCTGACCGAGAGCATGGCACGCGGCGGCATCCTGCTCCAATATGGCGCGCTCAGCGGCGAACCGACGCCGTTCCCGTTGTTCTCCGTGCTGGGCAAGAGCCTCACGCTCAAGGGGTATCTCTACAGCGAGATCGTCTCGGACGATGCCGCCCTCGATCGCGCCAAGGCGTTCATCGTGGCGGGTCTGGAATCGGGCGCGCTCAAGCCGCGGATCGCGCGCACTTTCCCGCTCGACGCCATCCAGGACGCTCACCGCTTCCTCGAATCGAACGACCAGATCGGCAAGGTCGTCGTTACGGTCTGACCGGCATACCGGGGGGGGGTGAGCGATCACTCCCCCCTTCCCCAACGGAGGATCGGACCCTCGGCGCCCATGCCAGGGCTGCTCGTGGCGCAGGCTTGAGAGCATGACCGGAACCTCGCCCGATTGGAAAAACGCCCGGCTCCGTGCAGGATTGAAACTCCCCCCCTGTATAGTATGCTTCAGCGATTTCTCGGGAAAACGCGATGCCACATTCATCAGAGGACAAGAAGCGAGCCATCACACGCTTGCGGCGTATCAAGGGTCAGGCGGACGCTCTGGAACGCGCGATCGAAGCGGGGGCCGATTGCGCTCCCCTGCTGCAGCAAATTGTCGCCATGCGTGGTGCGACAAATGGACTGATGGCAGAAGTGATGCAGAGTCATCTAAGGGAAACATTCGGTGCGGGCGCAGATCGGGCCGTCGGAGGCACAGGTGGCGATCACGATGACGGCGTGGAGGGCGTAATGAAGATTCTGCGTACTTATCTTAAATGACAATTTCAGGCTCATTTTCTTGCCCGTGTCCTCCCGCACTTAGAGCCGTGCCCGGTCACGTAGCGACGGCCAAGTCGGTATCGTAGCCGGCGGCAGCAAGGGAGTTGCGGCACTCATCTGCCGTGAAGCGAGCCAAAGCCTGCCGGATGGCGTGCCACAGATCAGGGACGGTGCGGGCCGCCGCTGTCCGGAGCAGAGCCTTCTGCTTGGCGAAGATCTGCTCGATGGGATTGAAGTCCGGGCTGTAGGGCGGGAGGTAGAGCAGCCTCGCCCCGGCGTCCTCGATGGTCTCACGCACACCTGCCACCTTGTGGGCCTGCAGGTTGTCGAGGATGACGGTGTCACCGGGCTTGAGCGCGGGCACAAGCGTGTCGGCGACGTAGGCCCGGAAGCGTGCGCCGTTGGTGGCGCCGTCGAACAGGGAAGTGGCGCACAGGCCATCCCTGCGCAGGGCGGCAGTGATCGTGGTGGTCTTGTAGTGCCCGTGCGGGACAGCCAGCCGGCAGCGCTCGCCTCGCGGAGCCCGACCGTAGCGGCATGCCATGTTGGTGGCCGCGGCAGTCTCGTCGAGGAAAACCAGCCTGTCGGGATCGAGGCCGTCCTGGGGGCCTGTCAGGAATTTCGTGTGCGGCGAGGCATAATGGGCAACAAGGAGACCCAGTATGTCACGACGCAAAGACCCCTCGATACCCAACGACATTCTCGACCAACTGCTGGCCGGCACTGACGCAGCAGCAGCGCTCAGCCAGGGCGGCCTGCTCGATACATTGAAGAAGGCATTTGCCGAACGGGCGCTCAATGCGGAGATGGATCACCATCTTGGCCAGGAGGAGCAAGGGACCAACAGCCGGAACGGCTACGGCCGCAAGACGGTGACGACCGACGGGGGACGGATCGAGATCGAGGTGCCGCGTGATCGGGCGGGCAGTTTCGATCCGCAGCTGATCGCAAAATATCAGCGCCGTTTCCCCGGTTTTGATGACAAGATCATCTCGATGTACGCGCGCGGCATGAGTACCCGTGAGATCACCGGGCATCTGCGCGAACTGTACGGCATCGAGGTCTCACCCGACCTGATCAGCACGATCACGGACGCTGTGCTGGAGGAGGTCACGGCCTGGCAACAACGCCCGCTGGACTCAGCCTATCCGCTGGTTTTCTTCGATGCGATCCGGGTCAAGATCCGTGACGAGGGGATGGTCCGCAACAAGGCGATCCATATTGCCCTGGGCGTCATGGCCGACGGCACCAAGGTGGTCCTTGGTTTGTGGCTGGAGCAGAATGAAGGCGCCAAGTTCTGGCTGCGCGTCATGAACGAACTGCGCAACCGCGGTGTCGAGGATATCATGCTGGCCGTTGTCGATGGCCTGAAGGGTTTTCCCGACGCCATCACCGCCGTCTTCCCCGAAGCGATGGTTCAAACATGCATCGTCCATCTGCTGCGCAACTCGATGGATTTCGTGGCGTGGAAAGACCGTAAGGCGCTCGGAACGGCCCTGAAGGCCATCTACCGTGCTATCGATGCCGCGGCCGCCGAGGAAGCACTGACGGCCTTCGAAGCGAGCTTCTGGGGCCAGCGCTATCCTGCCATCGGCCAGAGCTGGCGTCGGGCATGGCCCGAGATCATCCCATTTTTCGCCTTCCCCGACGAAGTCAGGCGGATCGTCTACACCACCAATGCCATCGAGGCCTTGAACTCCAAGCTTCGTCGCGCTGTTCGTGCGCGGGGCCATTTCCCCAATGACGAGGCGGCCACCAAGCTGCTCTATCTGATCTTGAACCGATCGGAAAAAGAGTGGAAAATGCCGCCGCGAGAGTGGAACATGGCGAAGGCTCAATTTGCCGTTCTCTTCGGCGAACGCTTCATCAGGGCCATGACGGCCTGATGGTCAACCGCCTCGCCGCACACGAAATTCCTGACAGGCCCCGTCCTGGTTCTCGAACCAAGCCTCGCGGGCTGCCCTTACGTCCTCGCGCGCCTGCTCGGCGGCGTGGATCGCCCCTTTTTACGGGTGATGCCACGCCGGGCGAAGAAGCGGGATAGGCTGCTCGTGCTGGTCTGCAGGCCGCGCTCGGTCAAAGCGTCACGCAGTTCGCGCAGAAAGATCGCCGGCCGCGCCTCATAGATCGTCAGGATCAGGTCGGCCTGCGCCTCGATCCGGTGCGAGGCATGATCGCCGCCCGACGGCTTGGGCGCAAGCTGTCCCTCCTGGCGAAACCGATCCGACCAGCGGCTGGCGCTGGAAACGCTGACCCCAAACCGGGCTGCAGCCTGATGACAGGACGCGACCGCGGCTACGGCCGACACGACACGCTCGCGTAAATCGACGGACAAAGGTGAAGGCATCGCCATCCTCCTTCACCCCTCAACGTCCCGACCCTCCAGCCGTCCCAAACCGCTCGGGCACGGCTCTAATCCTGCACCCCTAAATGGTTCGTCCGGCGAATTTCTGAGGCGGTGCGGCCAGTCTTACGACGTAGCAGAGTGCGGAGAGTGGCTGCATTATCATAGCCGATGCGGGCTGCGATCTCATCCATTCCCAATTTGGTCGTCCTCAGGAGATAAGCCGCTCGTTCAACGCGCAGGCTCTGGAAATAAGACAATGGAGAGCGGCCCAGCACCATATTGATTCTGCGGGACAGAGTTCGTTCACTTGTCCCGACAAAGGCCGCGGCCTGCTCCAAGGAAAAGCCCGTATCGAGGTTTTCACGCGCCCACTTCTCGAAGAGCATCACCAGGTGGTCGGCGTGGCGCAAATGATCCGGGATGGCATAGGTGGCTTGAGGCGAGCGAGGATCGAGCATTAGGTAGCGAGCGACGGTGTCGGCCAGTTCGGGGCTCCGCTGACGAACGAACCAGAGCGCCAAATCGAAATGTGCAAGCACCGCGCCTGCGGTAACGACCCTGTCGTTACCCACCAGCGCACGGCTGTCATCGAGTGCAACGCTGGGATACCGGGCTCTAAAGAAAGGTGCGAGCCACCAACTGGTGGCGGCCTCTTGTTTGTCTAACAATCCCGTCTCGGCGAGGACGAATGTCCCCGTACAAGCAGCAGCGATAGTCGCACCATTTGCCTGCCAGGTTCGCAATAGTTCGACAGCTCGCTTTACATCGGGATGAGCAAGGGCGTCGGCAATGCCTTCCTCCGTCTTCGCTCCCAATGCCGGCACGAAGACAAAGCCGGGAGTCGGGAGGGCGTCGGCCCGAACCGTAGGGATTGCGAGGCCGTGCGCTGTATGTGTTGCGCGACGAATGCTGGAAACCGACGAGTTCAAACTTTCACGCAAGGCGGGGGGCGCCAAGTCGCGCGCCGTCGCTAAGGTGTCCTGAAACGCCGCAAGCCCAGTATCGAACACCCCATCAAGCGCTAAAATTGTCGTAGCTGTGCTCATGGCGAGAATGGTATCAGGTTTGTCAATTCTGCCAAGCGCTAACGCTCCGCTGCGATGATAGTCTAGCGACGCGGCCGACGATGGCGCGATCAAATAGGGAAGAAAATGAGGACCATTAAAGTGTTCCTGCTCACGGCGGCCCTCGTTGTCGCCACCGGCGCGACAAGCGCAATGGCGGATACGACAGGCAGCTCGAAGTCAACCCAATCACACCCAAAGATGGAGACGATGAAGATGACACATATGGGCTTATTCGTGCGGCTCGACGCCAAGCCTGGCAAAGAAGCGGCTTTGGAAAAGTTTCTGAAGGACGCGCTGCCGTTGGCACAAGCCGAAACGGGTACTCCGGTCTGGTATGCTGTAAAGTTCGGACCAAGCAGTTTCGCGATCTTTGACGCCTTTCAGAATGATGGCGACAGAACCGCACATCTCAACGGTCCGATCGCGGCGGCACTCATGCAGAACGCCGATGAGCTTCTGGCCACGCCGCCGGTCATCGAGCGCTGGGATGTTCTCGCGGTCAAGTAAGCTAGACAGAGCGGTATGTGGCATCGCTGCGACCGCTCTGCCGCCATCGTCGTGGTGAGTTTCTTCTTCCACGTAAGCGATGTCGCGCTAGTCTAGAAGCCAGCCCCTGCTGCCTTCTCTGGTTTGAGATCCTCGTTAGGACACCTCTTGTATACTGGCAGGGAGTATACTAAAGGTACTCCCTGCCAGTATGTGAATGTCGACGAATTTGCGCTGACGCAACGGCCTCCCACCAGCAATCAGTTTAACTCAACGAGGGTCTCCCAACATGAAATCTCGCGCCGCTGTAGCCTTCGAGGCGGGCAAGCCACTCGAAATCGTCGAGATCGATGTCGCCCCACCCCGGAAAGGCGAAGTCCTCATACGGGTGACGCACACCGGTGTGTGCCACACCGACGCGTACACGCTGGCGGGGAGTGATCCGGAGGGTGTTTTCCCGGTGGTTCTGGGCCACGAGGGCGCGGGCATCGTTGTCGAGGTCGGTGAAGGCGTCACCAGCGTCGGGCCGGGCGATCACGTGATTCCGCTCTACACCGCCGAGTGCGGCAAGTGCGACTTCTGCCTGTCGGGCAAGACCAACCTGTGCGTCGCTGTCCGCGAAACGCAGGGCAAGGGCTTGATGCCCGATGGGACCACCCGCTTTTCGTACAATGGTCAGCCCCTCTATCATTACATGGGCTGTTCAACCTTCAGTGAATATACTGTCGTTGCCGAAGTCTCGCTCGCCAAGATCAATCCCGAGGCAAACCCCGAACATGTCTGCCTGCTCGGCTGCGGCGTCACGACCGGCATCGGCGCAGTCCACAATACCGCCAAGGTCCAGCCCGGAGACTCGGTCGCCGTGTTCGGCCTCGGCGGCATCGGCCTCGCGGCGATTCAGGGTGCGCGCCAGGCGAAGGCGGGTCGCATCATCGCCATCGACACCAATCCATCCAAGTTCGAGCTGGCACGCCAGTTCGGTGCGACCGAGTGCATCAACCCCAAGGACCATGACAAGCCTATCCAGCAAGTGCTGATCGAGATGACGGGCTGGGGCATCGATCATACCTTCGAGTGCATCGGCAACGTCCACGTCATGCGCGCCGCGCTTGAATCAGCGCACCGTGGCTGGGGTCAGTCGATCGTGATTGGCGTTGCCGGCGCGGGCGAGGAAATCTCCACCCGACCATTCCAGCTCGTCACGGGCCGCGTATGGAAGGGGTCCGCTTTCGGTGGCGTCAAGGGACGGACACAGCTCCCCGGCATGGTCGAGGATGCGATGAGAGGCGATATCGATCTGGCCCCATTCGTAACCCACACGATGGGTTTGGAGGAGATCAACGAGGCCTTCGAACTGATGCACGAAGGCAAGTCGATCCGCACGGTCATTCACTACTGACCCGCCGATCCGAAGCGGCGCGAGGCGCTCGGATCGACAACTCGGCCGTCATCATGGCCCGACCCCGGCCATGATGTCGCGCGCTCTGGCAAATGGGCAACGCGCCGCGATGCGGTAGCAAGCGCCGAAGTGCGGAGTTTACATGCCGATAGCGTTAAGGACCAGGGCCGCCTGGCCCAGGCGCTTACCAGCGGAGTGTGTGTGGCCTTGCCGCGCGACCCAACGGGAAAAATAGTTTTGTCGTAACCTTTGTATAATGCTGGAAAAATATTTCAACGGTGCCGAACATCGGGCCAGCCTGGCCGTTGGATGTATTGAGTCGGAAATGCATTCATCTGTTACCCGGCTTGTGATGAACCACGGGCCGCACGGGCGTATAGGCCAGGAAGACTGAATTGAAGAGCAAGGATATTCACGCGACGACGCCGGCCACCGATCATGGGCATACGGGGCCGCCCGCTTGCGTGCAGGTTCGCGGCGCGCGCCAGAATAACCTCAAAAATATTGACGTCGATGTACCGCGCGACGCCTTCGTGGTGTTCACCGGCATATCGGGCTCGGGCAAGTCATCGCTCGCGTTCGGCACCCTTTATGCCGAAGCCCAGCGGCGTTATCTGGAATCGGTTGCGCCCTATGCCCGTCGCCTGATCGACCAGGCCGGCGTGCCGGAGGTCGACGCGATCGACGGGTTGCCGCCTGCGGTCGCGTTGCAGCAGCAGCGCGGCTCGGCCAACGCGCGGTCCTCGGTCGGCAGCGTGACGACGCTCTCCAGCCTGGTGCGGATGCTCTATTCGCGCGTCGGCGAATATCCGCGCCATCAACCCATGCTCTATGCGGAGGATTTCTCCCCCAACACGGTCGCGGGGGCCTGTCCGACCTGTCACGGCATCGGGCGCGTATATGACGCGACCGAAGAGACGATGGTTCCTGACGACAGCCTCACCATTCGCGATCGAGCGATCGCCGCCTGGCCGGCCGCCTGGCATGGCCAGAACCTGCGCGATATCCTCGTTTCGCTCGGCTATGACGTCGATACGCCGTGGCGCGACCTGCCGAAAAAGGATCGCGACTGGATCCTCTTCACTGAAGAGGCGCCGACGGTGCCGGTCTATGCGGGCCTGACGCCCGAACAGACCCGGACGGCGCTCAAGCGCCGCATGGAGCCGAGCTACCAGGGCACCTTCACCGGCGCGCGCCGCTATGTGCTGGAAACCTTCGCCAACACTAAAAGCGCGCTGATGAAGAAGCGCGTATCGCAATATATCATCGGCCGCGATTGCCCGACCTGCGACGGCAAGCGCCTGAAGCGCGAAGCCCTGTCGGTCAAATTCGCCGGCCTCGACATTGCCGAGTTCGGCGACCTGACGGCGCTCAAGCTGAAGGACTTGCTGATGCCCGTCGCGCATGGCGCGTCTGGGGCGGTCTCCGCCCCCTCAAAGGGCCATGTTCTGGAAAAAGCGGCCCGCGATGCAGCGGTCGAACAACGGCTTGCGGCGGGCGGCTCTGCGCACAAGAGCGCGCCCGACGTACGTCGCACGCCCAATCTCTCCGACGAGAAGCAGATCGCCGCCCAACGCCTTGCCCGCGAATTGATCGAGCGGCTAGAGCCGCTGATCGATCTTGGCCTTGGCTACATTTCGCTCGACCGCAGCACGCCGACGCTCTCCTCCGGAGAGCTGCAGCGCTTGCGGCTTGCCACGCAATTGTCGTCACAGCTTTTCGGCGTGGTCTATGTGCTTGACGAGCCTTCGGCAGGGTTGCACCCGGCAGATGGCGAAGCCTTGCTCACCATCCTCGAGCGTCTCAAGGCTGCGGGCAACTCCCTGTTCGTCGTCGAACATGATCTCGACGTGATCCGCCGCGCGGAATGGCTCGTCGATGTCGGGCCAGGAGCCGGAGAAAAGGGCGGTGAAGTCCTCTACAGCGGGCCGATAGAGGGGCTTGCCGACGTCGAGACTTCGATCACCCGCCGATACCTGTTCGCAGAGCCGCTCCGCAGTGAGCGCACACCGCGCGATCCCAAGGCATGGCTACGCCTGGAAGGGATCAGGCGGAACAATCTCCATGGTCTCGACGTCGAGTTTCCCATCGGCTGCTTCACCGCTGTCACCGGCGTTTCGGGATCGGGCAAATCCAGTCTTGTGAGTCAGGCGCTGCCCGAGCTCGTCACGGAACACCTCGGCGGGTCCCCCGTGGCCGAGGAGGAGGATATCGATCCGCTGCTCGATGTTGCGCAGAACGACACTGAAGGACGCATTGTCGCAGGCATGGAGCATGTTCGCAGGCTGGTGCGGGTCGATCAGAAACCGATCGGCCGCACGCCGCGCTCGAACCTATCCACCTACAGCGGCATGTTCGACCATGTGCGACGGATCTTCGCTGATACGCCGCTCGCCCGCCGGCGACACTACAGTCCGGGAAGGTTCTCGTTCAACGTCGCGCAAGGCCGCTGCCCTGTGTGCGAGGGCGAGGGATACGTCATGGTGGAGCTGCTGTTCCTGCCGAGCGTTTTTGCCCCGTGCTCGACCTGTCATGGCTCTCGCTACAACCCGCAAACGCTCGAAGTCGAATGGAACGGGCGCAATATCGCCCAGGTGCTCGAACTGACGGTCGACGATGCGTGCGATTTCTTCGCTGGCGAGGCATCTGTGATGCGCTCCCTCGCCGTGTTGCGGGAGATCGGTCTTGGCTATCTGAGGCTCGGTCAGCCGGCGACCGAGCTGTCTGGCGGGGAGGCGCAGCGCATCAAGCTGGCAACTGAACTGCAACGCGCTCAACGCGGCAACACGATCTACATCCTCGACGAGCCAACTTCGGGGCTTCACCCCTCCGATAGCGACCGGCTGATGCAACACCTGCAGGGGCTCGTAGACGCCGGCAATACCGTCGTAGTCGTCGAACATGACATGCGCGCCATCACACAAGCGGACTGGATCATCGACCTGGGACCGGGGGCCGGGGAAGATGGGGGCCGTATCGTTGCCAGCGGCGTCCCTGGCGTTGTTGCGGAAGCGGAAGGCAGTCTCACCGCCCGCTATCTCAAGGCGGCGCTGTAGGTCGTAAATCTGGCCGAACGCACGTTCGATCAGGTGCATCTCGACCACACGTTGGAATGGGTCGAATCTGGAAGCGGGAGCCGGCGATGTGTCACCGCGGTTGACGCGGCTTAGGGTTTGAGTGCCCGTCAGGTGCGCCGTGTTCGTGTGATACGCGGCGTGGCGGACGGCCAATCGCTGGCCATCCGCCACGCTCGCTTTGTGCGGACCTTCCTCAGGGAGAGGGCCCTCACATGGTTTCGTCGAAACGCCCCGCCTTAATTCCCTGCTGCGGGCGCTGCGCCGGCACCTTCTGCGATTTCCTCAACGAGTTTGGCACAGAAGGCGGGCAAATCATTAGGATCGCGGCTGGTAACAAGGCCGTTGTCGACCACGACTTCCTCATTGGTCCATGCACCGCCGGCGTTCTCGATATCGACCTTCAGTGTCGGGTAGGACGTCAAGGTGCGCCCCTCAAGCACGCCCGCCTCGATCAATGTCCAGGGTGCATGGCATATAGCCGCAACAGGTTTTTTCTGATCGAAGAAAGCCCGGATGAAAGCAATTGCCTCGACGCTGCCGCGCAGCTTGTCGGCACCGACAGTCCCTCCGGGCACAACAAGTCCGTCGAAATCGTCGGCTTTCACCTCGGAAAACGTCTTGTCGATAGTATAGCTGCCGCCCTCGTCGAGATCGCCATTGACTGTGCGAGCCTTGCCCGGTTCAAAACTGACCACGGTCACTTTGCCCCCAGCGTCCTCGACAGCTTGCTTGGGCTTCGAGAATTCTGGTTCTTCCGTCCCACGGGGTGCGATCAGAATGGCAACTGATTTTCCTTCCAAAGTCATGATTTATTTCCTATTCCGTCGAAGACCAAGGTCAGGTGCCCGGCTTGAGCACGACCTTCGTCCAACCAGCATCGCGCTCGTCGAAATGCTTGTAGGCGTCTGGTGCCTGATCAAGCGGCAGTCGGTGCGAGATGATTAGGGCAGGATTGGCCCGGTTTTGCTCGATAAGCTTCATCAGTCGCCGGTTGTAGTGCTTTACATTGCACTGGCCGGTGCCGATCTTCTGGCCCTTGAACCAGAAGTTGCCGAAGTCGAACGCCATCTTGCCTTCCTTCTGAAGATCGTCGGGCGCGTTCGGGTCTTCCGGAATGAACACGCCGACGACGCCGATTCCGCCAGTGGCCTTCGTGCTTTTGACGAGGCAGTTCATCGTGTAATTGCTGCGCTCCTTGCCGTGGCGATCGCAACACTGATACCCGACCGCCTCGACCCCCCGGTCAGTCCCGAGGCCGCCGGTCGCGTCAAGGATCTGCTGGGCGGGATCGCCCTTGCGCATGTCGATCGGAATAGCGCCTATCGCCTCGGCCAGTTTCAGGCGGTCATCGTGAGAATCGACCACGAAGATCTGAGAGGCACCGCGGATTTCGGCTGAATGCGCGGCCATCAAACCGACCGGACCGGCGCCGTAGATCGCGATGCTTTCGCCAGGCAGGAAACCCGACAGTTCGACGCCATGCCAACCCGTCGGGAAGATGTCGGAGAGCATGACATAGTCATCTTCCTTCTCCTCAGCGTCCTCAGGCAACTTCAGACAATTGAAGTCCGCATAAGGAACGCGCATCAACTCGGCCTGACCACCTTGCCACGGACCCATCTCGGCAAAGCCATACGCTGCGCCGGCGGTTCCAGGGTTGGTCGTGAGGCAGAAACCCGTCAAACCGCGTTCGCAATTTTCGCAGAAACCGCAACCGACGTTGAACGGCATACACACGCGATCGCCCTTCTTGATACGATCTACGGAAGAGCCGACCTCGATGACCTCGCCAAGGTTTTCGTGACCGAAGACCCTGCCCTTCTCGAAGCTGGTACGGCCCTCATACATGTGAAGGTCCGACCCGCAGATATTGGTCGTGGTCAGCCGGATGATAACATCGGTCTGCTTTTCGATCCTGGGATCATCGATGGTATTGACAGAAACATCTTTGGGCCCGTTGTACACGACAGCTTTCACGATTTTTCCTTTCGCAGCTCTTCTCAACGCGTCATCAAATCGAGAGCCTGCTGATGATCCCGGTCCGTCGCAGCGGCGGAGGACATCGCGCCCTTCCAAGTGATCTCAGTTTTCTGAACCTTCTGCTAGCTGAGAGGTTCCTTTCCGTAGGGCCATCCTGGGATCGATTCACGGCGGTTTTCTGAATGACTGGGCCAGAATGGCCGAATAACGCTCTAAACGGAGGCGACCCGCGCCGCGCGGGAGGCGCGCCCGCCGCCGTCGACTGAACCGCCGTCG
>NZ_DJDV01000010.1:0-13015 GCF_002431195.1 Sphingobium sp. UBA5915
GTGGGGCTGGGACAGCGCTTACACAGCAGCCGTTCACTCGCGACAATTTGTTTATGCTGCACCGCACAATATGGGGGAGTTCGGCCAGCACGCAAGGCGTGGCGCCCTGATCTTCATAATATCGAGAGCAATATATTTGTCGGCATATTCATGGAGGCGCGTCGTGCGAGCTAAGTTACGAACATGAGATAGGAGCGAGCGGTTGCCCGGCGCGGTCCGCGACTCCGCGCGCCAGGCCATGACGATACGCAATCAGTCTTGCTAGGCAGGAAGATGGCTTCGGCGCCATTCCACCCCAACGTAGGGCAACCGCCAGTCACTTGGGCGAAATGTCAGCCCTCTGTTCGGCATGGTGATAGTTACGGCTTTGTTCTGATGTCCAGTCTGCCGGTTCAACCTTTGAGCCCATCATCTCGGCTCGTGTCGGTGCGCGAAGCTGGACAAGCTTATCTCCTTGGCGCTGCACGATGCCCAGACGCTCAAACGCTTCAAGCCAGCCCTCCATCGGCCAATGCTTCCAGCGCGCATGGAAGCGCCGTGCATTTCGTACAATATCATCGAGATGCTGCAGCGGTGGATCATGACTGTCATGATATTGGTGACAGGCTATGGCCTCACCGACAAATAGCAGCTTCAGGCCAGCTGCCACTGCTCTGAACCCGAAATCCGTGTCTTCAGCGCCGTAGCCGATGAACCCTTCATCGAACCCGCCCAGCGCCTGGAACGTCGAGCGCCGCAGCGCGAAGGCAAGCGACCAGAACAGTCCGGCATTAGCCTCTTCTCTTAAGCCTTTGTCCGGAAATAAGCGCACCGGATGCGCGCGACCGCGCTTTAGCAAGTCTGTCTCGTTCCAGCAGTCGCGGGCATCATCTGGGCCAAGATAACGGATATCCGCACATAGAAGGGCATCATATTCGCTTAGGGTATCAGCCAGGATCCCAATGCACTGTCGCATGGGGATGCAATCGACATCCAGAAACACGAGCCTGTCATGACTGGCCAGCGAAGCTGCTCGATTTCGCGCCGCTGCCAGCGGGAGGCCGTTGGCCTCGAATTGATCAATATGCACGCGAAACTGAGCCGGTGGCAATGTGACCGGTTCATCGCTCATATCGACGACGATCAGTTCATTGGGTTGACGATCACTCCGCTGCAAGCCGGCTACAAGCTGCGCCAGATGCAGGCTACGGTTGCGAACGATGGTGAGGACGGAAACGCCCATTAGCAGCGTTTCCACAGGTCTAGTCGATATGTGTCGTGCCGTTCGGCCAGCTCCACTTCGAAATTCGAACCGAGTTCGGTCCAAAGAGCCTCGACCGCCTCGTCGCCACTATGAGGGTAATCAGTCTCTCCGGTATAATGGACAAGGATTATACGGCCGCCGGCAGCAACCTGATCGCGCAACCATTCACCTGCCCGATCAAGATCTACAAGGTCCCAATAATAAGCGACCTCGGACAAAATGACGAGGTCGTAGCCTTCGCCATCCGGTGTATCGTGCGGAAAGGCCATCTGCGCGAGCGTGACGCCAGGACGGTCGCCCACCCGCTCTCGCGCCTTTGTGAGCGCCTTGGTGCTGATATCGATTGCCAGCAGGCTATCGCACATTGGCGCCAAATGGCTGGTCAGAACACCATGGGCACAGCCGATCTCAAGCGCACGGGCATATCGGCGGTCCGCCAGGACATCATGGGTATGGGCGAATTTGGCGGCTTCATATTTGCTGGATGCAAGATCCCACGGATCATCATTTGAGGCGAATATGTCATCGAAATATTCCGCCTTGAGGCTGGTGACGGTCATTGTCGATCCCTTCTCAATGTCAGTATGTCCCGTGCGGGCATGCGCAGCTTCTCGCGCGGGAGCCTGAAGCCATCGCCCATCATCGGCGACATCTGGCTGCGATGCGCCAAAAGCGCCTGTCGCCTGCGTCCAACAGCCATGGAAGGCGTCGCAATCCGTCGGGCAAAGGGCGGCGGATCGCTCCACACATGATAGGCGAACAATGTGACTGGCCGCTTTGCCCGGCGCGTCGCCGCCTTCGCAAGTCGATAGGCGGCGACATGGTCGCAATGCGTTTCGCTGTAGTCGGACACTGCAATCGCATCGATCCGGCGCCAGCGGATGAACGCTGCCAGTCTATCGGCATCTCGGCTGAAAATCTGGCTATCGACAGGATGGGGTTGGGCATCGCGCCACCCCATCCAGATCGCCGGGGCGGCGGCAGCATTTAATCTCCCAATGGCGTGCCGGGCTTCCTTGCGCCGGGTGATCGCAACGCGCGGCGTACCTTCGGGGTGCGATCCCGCCCCGTCGGTCAGGTAGACGATAGCGCCTAATCGATCTCTGGCGGCGCAATGCGCTATCAGCGCGCCGGCCCCCAGCGTCTCATCGTCAGGATGGGGTGCCAATATGAGCCAGCGCGCCTGCGACCAGCGGCTGCGCGAAAGAAGCTCGGTGTTCACCACAAGCGTTCGCCCTCAACCCAGATATCGTGGTCGAGAAGTGCCTTGGCGGCCTCATCGCGGGCATGATCTGGACCTGCCTGCCGCAGATAGAGAGATAGGTCGCGGACGATCTTGTCAGCACGTTGCCCGTCTAGGGCACTTTGTGTCCCGAGGATCCGCGCGGCGGCCTCCATTACAATGAACCCGGCGTCCTCGACGACACCGCGTGTCATCCGAGCCACGGCGACGGCATCGTCATGACCAGATGCGAAACGCTGTGCAGCTTCCGCCACCCAGAAGCCAGCGGTTCGGACAGCAACGGTGGCATCGGCGAACCGCGCGCGCTGGACAGGATCCTCGCGCGCCGCGTCGCGCATGGAGCGACGAATTTCTGTGACGAGCGCTTCAATTCCACCAAGCTGCGCGGCGCAAAAGCGCCATGCCCCGGCGGTAAAACGGGGATCCTGGTCATAGTCACCTGGCTTGCCCAGCAGCATGTCAGGTTCGACCGTTACGTCGTCCAGCACATAGCGTCCGCTCACGCTCGCGCGCATGCCTCGTACACGCCATCCTGACAGGTCCGCGCGGACTTTCTCATCAGCGCGAACAATGACGAGCCGACGGTGCTCGCCTTCACTCGCGGCCGTTACAAGCGCATAATCAAGCCCCCCAGCCCCGCTGGCAAATATCTTCTCGCCAAGTAGCGAGGGAACAGTCTCTCGCGTCAATCGGACGCCGGGAGATGGCTCGGTCGCCCAAACTCCGAACCATGCTCCGCGATCGAGGGCATTTGCCAGCCAGCGGAACTGATCGGGCACCCCATACCATTCGAACAGGGACAAAGCGTTGACATGGCCTTCGTAGAGCCGAGCAATGCTGAGATCGCCGCGTCCCACTTCGCGCAAGGCCTGCGCCATCGCACGGCAGCGCGCTGCCTCGTCTTCGAAGGGAAGGCCCCCGCATATTTGGGGGGCAAACCAGCGATGGTGCCCGCTTTCGATCAGGGCCGACATGCTCTCGCAGGGGAAGTTGGGTGCCGCATCATAGCGCGCGCCCAATATTGCCAGCCGATCGACAATATCGATCGTTCCGGGGTCCTGACTTTGGATATCGGGGATCACGTAGCACGACTCCTGTCTGCCGGCGATGTGCCGGCAAGGTCATTCAACCAGCGGGCGATGGGTTCGGCTCCACCTGTGTCCATCAGGCAGTCGGGCCAACATCTGGCGCGCTCGATCGCCTGATTGATCATTCCCGGCCAGTCGCCTGCTGGCGGCCATTCAAAGCATGCGATCGCGCCACCTACAGCCGAAAGCTTTTCCGCCTTCGATACCTGTTCGTCAAAGGGACGTGGTTCGGGCACGCAGATGAAGGGACGACGCGCGCTCAATACCGCGCTGACAACGCCGTCTCCCCCACCCCCGATAACGACCGCTGAGGCTGCGATCTGTGCATCGGCATCTTCGACCCATCCCCGTAATTCCAGATTGTCCGGAAAGGATGCAGGCGCCGTGCAGGGGCCAATGATGCGAAACTTACGCTCGGGTGTCGCACGGGCAATTTCGGCCCATCTATTCCCGTCAGAAATGCCGCCCCCTCGCCCAAGGACAATCAATACGTCGCCATCACGTTCAATTGCCTCGCTGCGCGCTGATCGGACAATGCCAGGAGCGTAGATGGTCTTTTTGCGGATCCAGCCGGGGATTTCATCATCGTCCAAAGCTTCATGGAAGGGGGCAAGCAGAGCAGTTGCCCCGCGGAAGGCTTCAAGATGTGCAGCATCAAGTCTTCTGCCGTTCAAACGGACATAAACAGTGGGCACGGATGCGAGACGGGCTAGCATTGCCACCTCGGCCGATACGTCTACCACTATCAGGCGCGGCCGCGCCTGCGCGATCCAGGCTGCTATCAGTGCGGTGCGCTGCCGGATTCCCTCATGGTCCAGCGGAGCATAATGGAGCGACAAAGGCCGCTGGGAGCCGTCGATACCCCAGAACCCATCATCGAGGCGGTCATCAGGCAGTTCAAGACAGGGAAGGCCTTCAGTCCGGGCCATCAGCCCGGTCCCCAGCAGCGTGACGCTCCCCAGCGACCGACAAAGTGCGATCGCGCGTTGACGGTGACCGTCGCCATGATGATGGACGTAATAGCCGATCGGGCGGCTCATGAGATAGCGGCCGGCCTCGGAAGCGGCATGTCACAGGGCAATGCAGGCAGGGTGCGTTCCGCCTCTACAAATGCCGCTGCGCTCATTTCGCGCCTGGCCTGAAACCGCCATCGTGCGCGCGCCTCCCAATGCGATAAAGCGGGGACGAAAGGTGTGTCTCCCCTCTGTGCGCAGCCCAGCCATTGCCGCATATCAGCCGACATGCCGCCATCGGCGCGCCCCACGGTGCGGGATGATGCCCGCGTCCATACGGCATTGGGGTGAACCAGTTTGCCGCCCACTTCGATCGCTGCTTCGACCAAGGCACGGTCCTCTCCTGTGCGAAGGAGTGGCACGCGGCCTGCGCGGATGTAAAGATCTGCCGATAGCGCAAGGCTCGCGCCCGTATGATCGCCATGCCGGGGCGGCATGTCCCAATCAACCGGATCGATCGCATCCTCGATTGCGCGCACCGTCCGCCAATAGGCCTCGAAGCGACGACGCAGCGAAAATATTTCCGGTGCTTGAGCGGCCTCCAACTCATCCAGTTCGATCCGGCCGCCAATGATCCGATCCAGGGCGAAATGCGCAAGGTTGGCATCGACCCAGTCTGCCGGAGGCCGGCAGTCAGCGTCTGTAGAAATCAGCATACCACGCGGGCCCACTAATTCGGCGCCAAGATCCATCGCGGCACGGCGAGCAGACCCGGCGTGCGCAAGGACGGGGTCGAACTCTCGCTGGATCATTTTGAGCGGGAAGCGGGCGTTGAAGCGCTGCGCGGCGTCGAGTGCGACGGCGTATGTCGCATCTTTGCTGTTATTGACGCAGATTGCGACAGCGAAGGGCGCCCCTGTTCCCTGCCGGGCCAAGGCTTTGATCAGGCGGCCGATATGCTCTGCCTCGTTGCGGGCCGGTACACAGATACAGACCTGCGTCATGCGACATCCGCGACAGGTGGGAGCCCAATATCCGGCGCATTCGGGATCGCGATCGG
The DNA here is from genome assembly GCF_002431195.1 of Sphingobium sp. UBA5915. NCBI lineage: Bacteria > Pseudomonadati > Pseudomonadota > Alphaproteobacteria > Sphingomonadales > Sphingobiaceae > Sphingobium > Sphingobium sp. UBA5915. The sequence goes on from NZ_DJDV01000010.1 coordinate 5,588, forward strand.
CGCCATCGCAAGATGCCGATACAAAGCCTCATATTCGTCGACCATGCGCCGCGAGCAGCAATAATGCTCGGCATATGCCCTGCAGGCGCTGCGCTCGAGTAGCGAGGCGGCAAGTACGGCCGATGCGAGAGAGGAAATATTGTCCGGTTCAGCGAGAACGCCGCAATCGGGCGTCAGGAGCGCAGGCAAGCCGCCACGCGCGAATGCGGCGACAGGGGTACCGCAGGCAAGCGCTTCAGCCACGACCAGACCGTAAGGTTCTTCCCAGCGCGGCGTGCAAAGGGCGGCGACGGCACCGCCTACAAGCTTGGACAACGCGATGTGAGAAAGATGCCCGACATATTCGACATCCCCTCCCAATCGGGGCGCGATGAGCTTATCGAAATAGCCCTGGTTCGAGATCGGTCCCGCGATCCGCAAGGGCAACCCCGCCAGACGCGAGGCGTCGATCGCATAATCCAGTCCCTTCTCGGGAACAATCCGGCCATACCAAATGAGATAGGGCTTCTGGTTGGCAATGGGCTGGTAGGGAAAATGCCTGAGGTCGATACCATTGGGAATGACGTGGTGGGCATGCGCAACATGGCGCCACATCGCGGCCGTCGCTTCGGAGACCGCCACATAGGTCATTGGTCCGCGATTGAGCCTGATCCCGCTCTCGAGCCAGCAGAAGGGCGGCGTATGGAGGGTGGTGACGACGGGGACCGACAATGTTTCGGACATGCTGACCGGCAGATAATGCAGGGAATTGTTGTGAATGAGGTCAAATGAGCGTGACCGCAACGCAGTCATCAGGTCCAGATAAGCATGGTGTTCACGAAAGAAGGCGACATCGTTCGCCTCGTCAATACCGGTCTCGAGAAGCGACGTTTCCTCGCAGATCGCTTCTAGCCCCAGACTTGGGTCGGATCGCGTCGAAGCGAAAAGGGTGACGTCATGGCCCCGTTCCCGAAGCGACCGGGCAAGGATATGCGTGTGCATTTCCAGACCGCCAGCGAATGGCTCGCCGATAGCATATTTCAGATGGGCTATGATGGCGATACGCACTCCACGCTCTCCCAGCGACGATGCGCGAGGATTGCGATCGGCAAGCGTTCAACACAAATGCCGCGATTAATTTCCTCAGATTCCGAATCTAAATACCAGAAATCTTCATAATCCAGATCAATCTATAACCTAGGTTTATTTTCCAAGGCGAATGCAACCGCGATTTGCCGTGTCCATTTTATGCCTGCGCTGGATCAACTTTTTTAGTGAGCTGTTTTTATATCTGGTGCGTAGCGAAGCACACAGAACAAAGACTTGATATTTCTAGATATGTATCGGAGTTTGTCTTCGGTTCGGCTCAGTCGCCCAAGGCTTGGAGTTTGCATGAAACTTAGCGTCCATGTTCATCTCGATTACGAGCTGGCTGGTCCAACGGACCTGCTCTTGCAGATCGAGGCCGCTGATATTCCTGAGCAGGCGATCGAATGGAAGGACCTCATCCTTCCCCGGGCGGATCATATCGCCCATGTTCCCGCGCAGGACGGTATCGGCGAGCGGATATGGTTGCGGATGTCCGGTAAGATGGTCGTCGACTATCGAGCCAGGATAGTCGTCAACCGTAATTTGGCTGACTGCCGACAGTTGCAAAGGGTGCCGCCGCATCAATTGCCCGGTGAAACCATTCCCTATCTGCTTTCGTCTCGGTACTGCGAATCCGATCGTTTCCAAAGCTTTGTCGAAGAGGAGTTCGGGACGCTTCAGGGGGGCGAGCTTGTCATAGCCATGCGTGACTGGGTTCATCACCATGTGCGCTATGTTCCCGGCTCAAGCGACGTCATGACCACTGCGGCCGACACCTTCATCTCGCGCCGTGGGATTTGTCGCGATTATGCGCATCTTTTGATTACATTGGCCCGGTCTGCCGGTATTCCTGCCAGGATCGCGAGCGTCTATGCCGTTGGCGTTGAGCCTCCCGATTTCCATGCGGTCGCCGAGATTTTCCTTGAGGGAGAATGGCATCTTGTCGATGCTACGGGCATGGCGCGGGAAGCTGGCATGGCAAAGATCGGCGTAGGCCGCGATGCAGCCGACGTCGCGTTTCTCACGACGTTTGGCGGCGCCAGGTTGATCGATCAATATGTCGCGGTGGAGCCCTGCCTGGAGTGACGGCGTCGGGTTCGACCCGGCTGACCGGACTGCCGGCATCGCGGTCGCTAAAGCGTTTTCTAATCAGATGGAATCACCTGATGACTCGGAAAACGCGTCGAATCAGCGGTCTAGAGCAGTCGAGCTGACGAAGTTGGACCGGAATCTGCTATAGTGCATCCGAGCGGAGGTGCGGTCATTCTCCTGAAACGTGGCGAAAAACTCGTTGTTCGACCTTTCGATCGGCGCGGGTCCTTGGAAAAGCCCCCCCTCCTGCAGCACCAGAACAAAGCTTTGTCAGCCGCGCAGCAGAGCATGAAAAGCGCCCGCAGGAAAATCTGCCCAACAGGGTTTGCGCTTGCGCTCAGATCTAGGGAGCGGTTCGGTCGAGGGACATATAATAGGGTTGCTGAGCGAAGAGTTGATGCGCTGGTATTGAGGCGCCCGCTTCCAGATATGTGTTCTGCCACCATTGCGATGACGGCAGGCAACCAGACTCCGTGATAGCGGAGGTCGCGCGGATGAGGACTGCGCAGGTCAGCTGCGTTGTTTCGTTTCGCCGGGTGAAGGCAAGGATGTTTCCGGCTCTCGGCCCCCTGGCCAGTACAGGCTCGTAGCGGGAAGACGCAAAAAGCGAATAATTGTCCCGGCGCAGTGCCAGAAGCCTCTGAACAAGCTTGATCTTGGCATTTTCTGTCATTTCACCGGGGGCAAGCAAAGCCTGACGTCGCGCATAATCGACGGCGCGGCGATTATCGGGGTCAACCAGGCTCAGATCCTCCAATTCGCAGCCCTGGTAAATGTCAGGAATGCCGGGCAGGCAGAATTTCAGAACGGTCTGCACCAGGCTGTGAGCCTGGGCAGCGGGCCCGATACGTCCGATCAGGCGCTCCATATCGTCTCTGAAGTCGGAGGCTCCAACAAGATCACGTACAAGATGGGCAGCCTTTTCTTCATAGTCGATGCATGGTTCCTCCCAGCTGGAGCGAAGCCGGGCCTCCCGGAGCGCCTTTTGTTGCCAGGCAAGGATGCGATCCATATAGGCAAGAGTATCGCTTGAGCCGTCCCAAGTGCCAAACAAGGTCTGGAAAAGCTGATAGCAATCGGCAGGATGAATGTCGCCATGATGCGTCCTGGCGCGTTTAATCCATCCTTGGACATGATGCTCCCAGAGATCTGGCACGCCGCTGAGTACCGCAATGCGGGCGCGGCTATCCTCACCGCGCTTATGATCATGGGTCGCGGTCGCGAGCATGGCCGCCGGGAACTCGCTGGCCCGCTGAAGGACCCGGCGATGAAATTCCGCCGGCGAAATGGAAAATTCCGCCGGCGCCGATCCAACCTCATTGGCTGACAATAGTGGTGCCCGGCGATAAAAGGCGGTGTCTTCCACCCCCTTGGCGGCTATCGGCGCCGAAAGCTGCTGAAATCGGCGTACAGCCTCGGCCGCAAGCTCGGACTGGCCAGGGCCATCACCGGCAAGCCATGCCAGAATCTGCTGTCCTACCGGTCTCTCGCCGGGGGGCAGAGAGGGCTTTGCCGCTTCCCACGCCTCGAGCCTCACTTCCTCGTCGCTTGCAGGAGCCGATTGTCCGTCGCCATAAGTGCGATAGACAGGAAAGGCCTGCAGTAGGCAGCTGATCGATCGGCGCAACATCGGCTCCGTCCACGCCATGATCGCGGCTTGTCCGCTGCTTTGGGCGACGGCGCTGAAAGCGTGAACGCAGGCAGCCAGCTGCGCCTCGAACTGCCATTCGAGCATGTCGCGTTTCGCGCGCCGGACGACATCTTGCGGGTCGGACTGATCAGGATCGAGGGCCTCCCACAGGCTTGCGAGAGGTGTTTCGCCAATGGGGTCGTGCAGCAGGGCCGTGACATCGCGCATGAAATCATAACCGCTGGTCCCCTCGACGCCCCAGTCGGGAGGAAGCATTTCCCCGGGCCCAACTATCTTTTCAACGAGGATGATGGCGCCGGGACGGATCTGGTCCATTCGCGATCGCAGACGGCGGCAATAACGCGCAGGGTCCGACAGGCCATCGACATGGTCGATGCGCAGCCCGTCAATCAATCCCTCCTGATAGAGGTGGAAATAGAGGCCATGCGTCGCCTCGAAGACGGCCGGGTCTTCAACCCTCACGCCAGCCAGATCGTTGATTGAGAAAAATCGGCGCCAGTTCAGCTGATCGCCAGCAGTACGCCAATGAATGAGGGCATAATGCTGTGCTTCCGCGATAGTCGCGATATCGCCCTGCTGGGGTCCGTCTGGACGCAGGGGAAGCTTCTGCTCACCATAGAGCAGTAGATGGGGTGCTCCCGCTGATCCAACGACGAGATCGCCCTGCGCGATGACGGCAGCCAGTGGCCCGCCCAATATGGGAAGCTTCAGGGGACCGTTCCAGTCTATATCGAAATAGCAGGCGAACGGACTGGTCGGGCCCAATCGCAATACATCGTTCCACCAGGGATTTTCGCCGCCAGCTACCCCCATATGATTAGGGACGATGTCGATGATGATGCCCATGCCATGGGCTCGCAGGGCTGCAACCAGTTGGCGGAACCCGTCCTCGCCGCCAAGCTCGGGATTGATCCGGGTTGGGTCGATGACATCATAGCCATGGGTTGAGCCCTGGCGCGCCGTGGTGATGGGAGAAGCATAAAGATGGCTCACGCCCAGATCCGCGAGATAGGGTATGACTGCCCGGGCAGCTGCAAAAGGGAACTGCTTCGTCAGCTGGACCCTGTAGGTCGCGCGCGGTGTCATGGCTGAACCCTTTTTTGCAAAGCGGTCTTCGGACGGATCGTGGAGAGGCAGGCGATACGTTGCTGGACATCGGGGTCGGAAAGCAGCCTTTCGATCGGCGCGGGAAGGCGGCGGCGCCAATTGGGATGTTCGTTCGTGGTGCCCGGGAGGTTGGGCTGCTCGGCAAGGCCAAGGAGATCTTCCATCGGCACCAGCAACAGAGGAGCAGTTGATCCCGCCAGAAAGGCAAGCGCGCGCTCAATGACAGGCGCCGCGTCATCATCAGCGGGCTGCGGCGCGCCCCCACCGATAGCGGTCCATAGCGCTGATCGGGCCTCGGCCCGTTCGGCAGGCGTCTCCCCTCCGCGATCAAGCCTGCGGTTCCAGTCCAGATCGCGACCAGTCCACCAGCCCGTGATTGTAGCGATGTCGTGTGTTCCGCTCATGGCCACGGAACGTTCGGGATAGGCTGATGCTGGCCGAAATCCTTCTTCGCCACGGGTGAAAGGCAGAACGGTCATGCCATAGATATTTGCCTTTTCCAGCGCCTCGCCAAATCCAGGAGGTCGGGTTCCAAGATCCTCGGCAATGACGACGGAGGCTGCGCGCCAGGCCTCAAGCCTGACAAGGCGCAGCATGTCGTTAAAGGGATAGGAGAGATAGGCGCCCTCGGTTGCCGGACGACCTTGGGGAATGATCCAAAGACGCTGCAGTCCAAAGCCATGGTCGATCCGGATGCCTCCGCCGCGGGGCATATTGGTCCGCAGCAAAGCGATGAAGGGGGCAAATCCGCGATCTGCCAGGCCCTGAGGGCTGTAGCTTGTAAGGCCCCAGTCCTGACCCTGAGGTCCCAGCGGGTCGGGCGGCGCGCCTATGTGCAGGCCTTGGAGAAAGGCACCCGGATCTTTGCGTGCTTCCTCTCCCTGCGGATCGACGCCGACAGCAAGGTCTGTGATGACGCCGATCGCCATGCCCGCATTCTTTGCCTCACGCTGGACATCATCAAGCTTGGCACGGGCCTGCGCCTGTGTGTGTCAACGGCGGAGCAAAAGTCGGCCATTCGGCGGCGTAAAACCAGGCCATCGTGTTACATGCCGGGGGGAGTGGCGTGAGGGCGTAGCCCGAGGGCCACTCCCCCCGGCATTGGTGTAATTTTCAGGGTCTGGTTTTGGCCTTGCGGGCCCGGCTGTGCGCGAGGCGATAGCTTTCGCCGTTCATCTCGAGGATGCTGACGTGATGGGTCAGGCGATCGAGGAGCGCGCCTGTGAGACGCTCAGATCCGAAGGTTTCGGTCCATTCGTCGAAGGGCAGGTTGCTGGTGATGAAGGTGGAGCCGCGTTCGTAACGCTGGGAGATCAGCTCGAACAACAGTTCGGCGCCGGTCTTGGAGAGCGGCACAAAGCCCAGTTCGTCGATGATGAGCAGCTTGTATCCGGCCATCTGCTTCTGGAAGCGCAGAAGACGGCGCTCGTCGCGGGCCTCCATCATTTCGCTGACCAGCGCTGCCGCGGTGGTGAAGCCCACCGACAGTCCTTTCTGGCATGCTGCCAGTCCGAGCCCCAACGCTACGTGCGTCTTTCCGGTGCCTGATGGCCCCAGAGCGATGGCGTTCTCACGCCGCTCGATCCACTCGCAGCGCGCCATCTCGAGCACCTGCATCTTGTTGAGCCTGGGGATGGCGGCGAAGTCGAAGCTGTCGAGGCTTTTGACGGCGGGGAAGCGCGCGGCCTTGATGCGCCGCTCGACCATGCGACGCTCCCTGTCGATCATTTCCATCTCGACGAGGCGGGCGAGGAAGCGGATATGATCGACGCCTTCAGCGGCACATTGCCGCGCGAGCTTGTGATGCTCACGCAGGCACGTAGGCAGCTTGAGCGCCTTGAGATGGTGAGCGAGAAGGATCTCCGGGGCCTGATCGCTCATGCGGCCTCCTGCCGGTCGGAGAGCAGGCTCAGATAGGCTCTGGCAAAGGTCTTCTCGACCGTGGTGCGTGGCAGGAAGGGATAGACGTCCAGGTCCAGCCTGGGCGGTACGCGTTCGATCCGGCACAGGACGAGGTGCTTGACGGCATCGAAGCCGATGGCGCCAAGATCGATGGCCTGTTCGACCGCCGCCTGGAGATCGGCGAGGGTGAACGTTTCCAGCAGGCGCAGTACCTGCACATATTCGCGCTTGCCATGTTTGTGCATGCGCCCTTCCATCAACCGCTGCAGTGTCGTGAACGCTTCGGGCAGGTCCCAGCCCTGCAAAGGCGCAGCCTGGTCGAATGCGTTGATCTTCTGCTCGATCAGCGGGAGATAATGGAGCGGGTCGAAGACAACCTCCTCGCGGGCATAGCAACGAGGATGACGGGCGATGACTTCGCTGCGGCAGCCGATCACCACCTCATCGACATAGGCCCTGATCCAGACCTCCTGATGGCCCCAGGCCACCGGAACCGAATAATCGTTGGTCCTGTAGCGCACCAGGGATTGCGAGGAGACCCGCCCGCCTTTCTGATCGCAGGCCTCGAAGGGTGTAGCGGGCAGAGGCTGCATGGCCGCGAGATCGCG
>NZ_DJDV01000010.1:13355-34132 GCF_002431195.1 Sphingobium sp. UBA5915
GCGGCATTGCTCCTCCAGCCACAGGTTGAACGCCTCCCAGGTCGGGAACTTCGGGATCGGCACCATGAAGTTGCGCCGGCAATAGCCTACCAGCCCCTCCACATTGCCTTTCTCGTTCCCCTTGCCCGGGCGAGCATAGCGGTCGCGGATCACGTAATGTGACAGGAAAGCGCTGAACAGCGTGGCACGCTGCCGCGTGCCGTCGGGCAGGATCTTCGCCACAAGGCAGCGATCGTTGTCATAGACGATCGAGCGCGGTACCGCGCCGAAAAACGCGAAGGCATGCACGTGTCCGTCCACCCAGGCCTCCGCCACCGCCGCCGGATAGGCCCGCACATAGCAGGCATCACTGTGCGGCAGATCGAGCGCGAAGAAGTAGGCCTTCTGCTCCACCCCGCCGATCTCCACCAGCGCTTCCCCGAAATCGGCCTGCGCATCTCCCGCAGGGTGCGCCAGCGGCACGAACATCTCCCGGCTGCGCTGTTCGCGCTCCCGGATGTAATCCTTGATGATCGTATAGCCGCCGGTGAAACCATGCTCGGTGCGCAAACGGTCGAATACCCGCTTCGCCGTATGGCGTTGCTTGCGCGGGACACTGCGGTCACCCTCAAGCCATCCATCAATGATCGCCACAAACCCGTCCAGCTTCGGGCGCTGCGGTACGGACTGGCGCCGGTAACCCGGCGGCGATGAAAACGACAGCATCTTGCGTACCGTTTCGCGCGACACATTGAAACGCTTCGCCGCCGCCCGTTGGCTCATGCCATCCGCGCAAGCCAGACGGACCTGAAGATAAAGTTCCACGCTGTAGATCCCCACACCTCCCTGACTCGGCAGAAAGGCTTCAAGGTGGACGACTTTTACGCCGCCCGCAGCAGGACTATCCCGCCGCTACCGTGGTCGAATATTGCTCCGCCGTTCTCACAGATGGAAGGATAGCCAAGATCGCAAAGCGCGCTCTGCAGGAACCTCTCCTCCGGCGCCTTGAGTTCCTGGAGCATGACGATGGCTGGCCCGGCTTCTGCTAGTCAGCGAAGCGGGACCGGCAAACGGCCGTTCACGCCTTTTACATTGCAGGTGGCGATCTTCACAAATCTGGCAGGACCTGGTCGGCACGGCCCCATTGCGCGAGTGCCTTGGACCGTGCTCGCTTCACCATCTCCATGGCATCGCCGATATGCCAGTGGGCCGGACTGTCCAGATCGCGCAACTCCTCCCAGCTGAGCGGCACGGCGATCGGCGCAAAGGGGCGCGAACGCGCGCTGTACGGCATGACGGCCGTGGCGCCGCGCTGGTTGCGAAGATAGTCGATGAAGATGCGTCCGGTACGCTTGGCCTTGGCCAGGGCCGCAGTGAACCGGTCGGGATCGGCCTGCGCAAGGGCCATGGCAAAGCGGTGCGCAAAATCCTTGACCACTGGCCATTGGGCGGTCGGCGTGAGCGGCGCGATGACATGAACTCCCTTGCCGCCGGTCACCATCGGGAAAGTTGCGAGACCCATCTGACCCAGCACGTCCTGAAGATGGGCAGCCGCCGAGACCACATCCTTGAACTCCACCCCCTCGTCGGGGTCGAGATCGAACACCAGTCGGTCGGCCATCTCGACGTCCTCGATCCGAGCGCCCCAGCCATGGAACTCGATCGTGCCCATCTGGACGCAGGTCAGAAGTCCGGCAGGCGTGTCCACGAACAGATAGGGCTCGTCATGCCCATCCTTCTCGCGGATCGCGACATGCCTGACTGCATCGCCGAAGCTGCCTGCATCATGTTTCTGGAAAAAGCATTTCTTGTCTCGGCCTTGCGGGCAGCGCACCAGGCTGAGCGGCCGGCTGCCGCTCCAGGGCAGCATGATCTCCGCAACAGCTTCATAATATTCGGCGAGCTGCCCCTTGGTGAGCTTGCCCTCGGGAAAGATGACGCGGTCGCGATTGCTGATCTTGACGGCACTGGTAGCGCCCGGAGCGGTGAGTTCGCCGACCAGCGCTTCGGTTTCGACCACCACCGCTTCGGGCTTTTTGTCCTCTCGAAGCCCCAAATAACTCGAATGGCGCAGCACGCCTTCGTCGGTGAATTCGATGAAGGCGACCTCGGCGACGAGTTTGGGCTTGATCCAGTGAGCGCCGCGCACGGCTGCTCGCGGTGCCTCCACCGTCGCAGTCTTCTGTTCTAGCGGCGCCATCAACGCCATCAGGCGCTCGATCTCGTCACCGGTGAACCCGGTCCCAACCTTGCCTGCGTATCGCAGCACGCCCTTCTCGTTCACCCCCAGCAGCAAGGCGCGAAAGCCCCGCTGCTTGTCGGAGGGGGTCCATCCGACGACGACAAACTCCTGCCGACGGATGCACTTGGTCTTCACCCAGCCCCCTGAGCGCGAGCCTGAATAGCGTGCGTCGATGCGCTTTGAGATGACCCCCTCCAGCCCCGCGTCGCAGAATCTGTCGAAGAGCTGCTCGCCGCGCCCGACGATATGGTCGGAATAGCGCAAATGCCCCCGACCCTCGCCAATCAACGCGGAGAGAAGCGCCTTGCGCTCCAGCAAGGGCCGTTGCGTCAGATCTTCCCCGTCAAGTTCGAGCAAATCAAATGCGAAATAATCGATCGCGTTTGGGTCGTCCTTGAGCGCTGCCTGCAAAGCCTGGAAACTGGTCCTGCCGTCGGGCAACACCACGACCGCTTCACCGTCGATCAGGGCGCTTTCAGCATCAAGCGTGACGGCGTCGCCGATCAGTCCGGCGAACCGGTCCGACCAGTCCAACCCCGAGCGCGTATAGGCGCGGCCTTCGCCATTTCCGATCGCCAGCAGCGTGCGGTATCCGTCATATTTGAGCTCGTGCAGCCAGCGATCACCCGGCGGCACATGGTCGACAAGAGTCGCCAGCTGCACGGGCTGGAACGGCGGCAGGATACGGGCTGCTTTCCTACGCTTCGTTGCCCTGGCAGGCTTCCTGGCTTGCGCCTCTACTGAGGCTGAGGCCGACGGCGATGCCTTGGACTTCAATCTTGCAATCGGTTTGCCCGCAGCGATCTCCTCCATCGTGCGCCCGCTATCTATGCTGGTCAGGTGGAGCCCGACCAGATCGTCCGAGCCGCCGGCAAAGGCATCCTTTACCTTGCGCAATATCCAATTCTCCCCCTTTCCCCTGCCGCGCGGTTTCATGCGAAAAAGGATCCATTCGCCCTGCATCCGGCGCCCATGAAGGATGAAATGGAGATGGCCTTCGGTCAGGGTCGCGCGCGGATCCTTGCCCGCGATCGGTTCCCACGTTCCGTTGTCCCACAGCATGACGGTTCCGCCACCATATTCACCCTTGGGGATGGTGCCCTCGAACCGGGCATAGTCGAGCGGATGGTCCTCGGTCCGCACAGCCAGCCTCTTGTCATCCGGGTTGGTACTGGGCCCGCGCGTGACGGCCCAGCTGAGAAGAACACCGTCCAGCTCCAGTCTGAAATCATAGTGTAGACGGGACGCGGCATGTTTCTGGACGACAAAGCCATTACCGGCGGCGGGCTGTGTCGCCCCGGAGGGTTCGGCGGTGCGCGCGAAATCACGCTTGGCGCGATAGGTGGCGAGCCTGTCCTCCTTCCTGGTCTGTACGTTCGGCATGTCGATTCCGGATCCCTTCGCTCCCTTAATCCCCGGATGCCATGACTCGTTCCTGCGCGGCTCAGGTCTGACAAGCGCGGCGAAACCGGACAGCGATCATTAGCGGTCGATTGACCGCGCGAACCGGTAGCTGGTCTGCTCGAACTTCAACGTGCGAAAGAAATTGTGGGCATTCCTCACCTCGATGTCGCTCATCGCTTCAAGCCGCGTGCAACCTGCCTTGCGGAGCGACTTCACGGCCTCATCGACCAGAGCGGTGGCAATGCCCTTTCTTCGGTATGCTTGCGCAACGAGGAGCAACGTCAGTCTGCCGACCAGCCCGTGCTGGATCGTGGGTATGACGGCCCAGGCGCAGCAACCGACGACTTCTCCGAATTCAGCGACAGCCATGTCGGCCTCCGCCTTGAGCGCTGCTTTCAGATTCCGGGCGACACCGAGTTCGTCCAGCTTTACTCTGGACAGCTGTCGCACCAACGGGACAAGCGCTTCCGCGTCGGCTGCCTTTGCGGGGCGGATGAGCAGTTTCGGTTGGGGCACCGGCGCAGGGTCGGAGCTGCGGTCGTTTGGACGCGATGCTGACCTGACAGTCGCAGCCGCTTTGGCCTCGTGTTTGCACCGATCTATTGGCGGTCCTTCGGCTTTTTTGCGACCTTGCGAATATCCTCTGTCGGGATTTTTTGGCTGTTTCTTAGACCTGCGTGTCGAGCGCGGCCGAATGGCCGATTCCATATCCTGGCCGTCGTCGTTATTGCTGCCTGCGGGTCGGGCTGTCGATACTGGTCTGGCCGGGGTGCTTTCCGCCGATGCCTTCCAGGTGCTGGCGGCACCGGCCCGCAGATAGGCCTCGATATCTTGCGCCGTCGCTTCCAGCCCTTGTGCGCCAATGCCGAACAACGGATTGCCGGCTGCATCGGTAAGCCCGAACTTGCCATAGTCGCCGACACCCGGTTTGCGCCTGCGTGATTTCACGAGCTTGAGGCCACGATGCTCGGCCATGTCGCGCAGTTTTTGGTCGATCGCCTCTTCTGCCATCTTGAGATAACCCTTGAGCCGGCGCCCGGTTCACGGGGCCCCGCCCCCGTCTGGGCGAGACCATCATCCGGCCTTGTTTCTGATTCGGCTCGTCGGCCGGCAGGGAACGCGACATCGGTAATTTCGCTGATTGCTGATGCGCGCCTGCCGTTTCAAAAACTCTTCGATGATCGAGCGGGTCACGTTCGATGATGAGGAGCACACGCTTTACATCTCGTTCCGTCAGACCGGCAAATATCTCTACTATCACGTGCCTGCCATCATCTTCGACGAGCTGTGCAAGGCCGGCTCGGCGGGAGCCTTTTTCAACGAAAGGATCAAGGGTCACTTCGCGTGCCGTCGCGACCCCGAGCGCCGACGTTTCGGGCCGACAGATTAAGGGCGCTCAAGCCTCTCCGAGCACCCGGTAGACCGACATCAGATGCTGTCCTGCAATGGCGCGCGCGCGAGGCGATCGCACAGTTTCCTCATTGGTTTCGTGGAGCATCGTCAGCATGTCGAGAACCTCCTGGCGCGGCATACCAGTTTCGAGCAAATGCGTGCCGATCAGCGCCAGCAAATTGCTCCAGAGTGTGATGGCACCCTCCGCGAAAGCATCATCACCGTCATCGTCGCTGCCGGATGCGTTTGGGTCTTTACCGGGCATGAGGTCACGCCCGCTTGCGCGTCGTCTTCGCTGGAGCCTTCACTGCTGGCTTCTTATCGGCGCTCTTCGCTGCCGTTTTGGCTGGCGCCTTCTTCCCAGCAGGCTTGGAATCGCCACTGCCCAGCGATTTTTTAAGTGCGGCCATCAAATCGACGACGTTGCTGCCGCGCGGGTCGCCTTCGCTATCGTCCGCATCGATATTGAGGGTCTTTCCTTTCTTCTTGCGTTCGATCAGATCCTTGAGCGCATCGACATAGCGGTCATGAAAATCGCTGGCATCGAACTTGCCGGTTTTCTTGTCGATCAGGGTCGTGGCAAGATCGAGGAGTTCATCATCAGGATCGCCATCGCCGATTTCGCGGAAATAGCTCGCTGCCTTGTTGACCTCATCGGCATAACGCAGGGTTTCCATGACCATTCCGCGACCGCAGGCCTTGATGCTGACGACATATTCCCGCCCGCGCATCGCTAGCTGGCCAAGTCCGATCTTTCGGCTGCGGCGGAGCGCCTCCCGCAGCACGATGAAGGCTTCCTCGGCCAGGTCGTCGGCCGGCACGACATAATAGGGCTTTTCGAAATAGATCGCGTCGATCTCGTGGCTATCGACAAACTGCGTCAGTTCGAGAGTTTTCTTGCTCTCGAGCTTGACGCCCTCGATCTCCTTCTCATCGAGCAGGACATATTCGCCCTTGGCATATTCAAAGCCTTTGACGATCTCATCCAGATCTACCGGGCCGATGCCGGGCACGACTTTCTCATATTTGATGCGCTTTCCCGACGGCTCATGAATTTGATTGAATGCAATGGTCGCGCCGCTCTTGGTCGCCGAATAGATTTCGACAGGGATCGAAACCAAGGCCAGTCTTATCTGGCCTTTCCAATAAGGTCGTGCAGCCATGATCGTCTCCAACTCGTTCTTCCGATAACTTTCTCCGATGGAGAGCGTTCCCACGCTCGAGGGCGACTTCGTTTACCGCCGTCAACGTCGAGTTTTGGTCGATGAAAGTCTTGCGGACTGGGACTGACTGACATTGCAGGAGTTCCTATACCTCGCTCGCCTTCCGCCCTCGTCTAAGCGGCCTGCTCGGCCTTACACTGTCTGGCATCACTCCGGCCCTTTGGCGGGCTTCTCGTCGCTTTTAACATCCCTTGCCGAAATGTCAGTGCAGCATTCGGCGCAAGGTGGGCACTAGCCGCCGAACGAGGTCGGACTTTGAAATCAGGGGCGCGGCAGGATGCGCGTGGACGGCTTGATGATCGAATGCGCCCGCGCAGAAAACATAGGGGATGTCATACAGATCCAGGTCATCCGCCAGTAAACCGGAGTCGCCTTCACCAAGCCGCACATCGAGCACCGCGCCGTCGGGCATCTCATCCGCTACTGCGCTAATGCCATCGGCCAGAGTGGTGTGGGGGCCGTCGACGACATAATGCGCGTCTTCCAGGAGTTCAGCGATCATCGCCGCGACGGCCGGGTCGTCCTCGACCAGTAAGATTTTGCGGTCCTCGGGATATTTCTCGGGCATGTCGCCTTACTCTATTCCAAAATAGGCGCGGTAGCGCTCGAAGCAGCGTGCTCCGCATCGCAATCGGATCAGCGCGCCCTCGGCCATGGCCGTGGCGCGCCGGGGTTCTTCTGCGACCAGAGGCGCGATCGCTTCATCATTCCAATCTCGGCTATGCTTAATGTCGAGTACGGCATGAAGGTCGAAATAGCGCCGCTCACTTCCTGAAAGCCCAATCCTCCGCAGGCCGCGGGCGGTAAGGGCCGAGCGGTCGGGCGCGGTCAGTTCGATAACGCCCAAGGCTCCTACGCTATGCCATGTATAGGCACGTAAAGACGCCATGGCAGTCATGGCGTTCGCCAACGCTAGGCTTTCCCAAACCGTGCTCTCGATGCGCGTATCAAGGTCGAGAATTTCGACCAGTTGGTCAAGCATGGGTCCATGCATGCCCTTGGCATTACCCCGGCCCATCTCATCCCAATAATTACGGGCCAATTCCAGCTTCGCGCGCGCGGGCAATTTCACCTGCGTCATCGCTACGAGGTCGTCGAAACCAGCCTCTCCAGCGGCTTCCTGTGACAGGAACCAACGCAACTGATTCCGATCTGCCTTATCCGCAAGCCAAGGGAAAAGGCGATCCTGCTGCCCGGGCCCGATCGCCTTGAGTTGCTCGAACCACCCGATAAAGCCGTCGGGATCGGTTGGCGCATCCGCGGCTTCATCGATCACCTCAGCCCGCAGTTTTTCCAGAAAGGCTTGCTGCAGCCGTTGCATGGTCATATCGTCGCCAAACGACGCTACAGACACATCCTGTGGAAATGCCGGCGCCAGCCGCCGTCTATTCCAGCGGCTCAGTTCTTCCTGAAAGTCTTGATCGAGAAATTGCGGGACATGATGTTTAAGCTGGGTAGCCACGAGGATGCCTTCCGATAGGATATCCCATAGAAAGCCGAGAACCTGACATCCGTTCCAGAAAATCCCATTGATCAAGATTAAGCCAGGCCCTTGGTATCGGCACTGGCTTCCAGAATTCTTCTGTGGATATCGCCGACCTCAAGTAAGCATCGCCCCTTCTCGGACTCTCAGCTGCAAATTTCCCGTTCCCAGGTGCGGCCCGTCCGCTTTGCCGATCAGGACGCTCGAGACCGGCCGTTAGTGGAATGTCCGCTTCGGTGCCGCGTTGCGGCTATAGCTGAATCTCATCCGGCATGGCGCACCGACCAGATCACGTCGTTCCGAACGTGTATCGGAACGGTCCAGTTAGGCGAGAGCATTTCAATCGCTGCGTTTTTGATTGTCTACACCTTCAACTGCGGTTCGGGATTCTAGCGTCAAAGGCCATCATGGCTATCACGGCCGCAATCGCGGGCTCATCTTCCGTCCCCTAGTAGCCAAGCGGCCTAAGCTCGCGGATCAAATCGACCAGCAGCCGCAGACCCGTCGGCACGTTCCTGCGCGATGAATAATACAGGTGGAACGCTGGCCCGGTCGATGCCCAATCCGGCAGCGCGATCTCAAGTTGCCCCGCCGCGACCAAAGGCCTGACCAGTGGTTCGGAAAGATAGGTAAGGCCCGCGCCGGCCAGGACGGCGGGCAGCGCAGCGTCGGCATTGTTCACGGTGATCATGCCAGGCACGTCGATCGCCACGCTCTCGTCGGCCTTGTCCAGTTCCCACTTGTAGATGCTGTCGTCCCCCAGCCTGATGCGCAGGCAGCGATGTTCGGCGAGGTCGTTGGGATGCTGGGGTCTTCCGAACCGTTCAAAATAGGACGGAGCACCAACGATCACCCAGTCTATTTCGCCTGATAGTCGTTGCGCTATCATGTCCTCAGGAACAGTCCCGCCATACCTGATACCCGCATCAAAGCCGCTGTCGATGACATCGACGATGTGATTGTCGACCGAGATTTCGAGTTCGACGTCCGGGTAGCGCTCCATGAATACCGGCAGGATCGGGCTGACGAGAAGGGCGGCCGCATCCGCCATCATATTGATCCTGATGCGACCTGCCGGGGCGTCACGGAACCGGTTGAGAGTCTCGAAGGCATCGCCGATCACGTTGACCGGATCCGAGATGGCTTGCAGCAGTTGTTCGCCCGCGGCTGTGAGCGTCACCGATCGGTTCGTCCGGTTGAGAAGGCGCAGGCCCAAACGAGTCTCGAAGGCTTTTAGCGCATGGCTCAGCGCCGAGGAACTTACGCCAAGTTCCAAACCCGCCCGCCGGAAACTGCGGTGGCGAGCAATAGCGATGAAATACGCGCAGTCCGCCAGATCGGATCGATTGATTTGCACAGTGGGCTGCCGACCTCCAATTTACCGTCGAAAAGCCCTGCTGTTGTCTCGCCGGACCGACGAGCATCGAAACGTCGGTGTGAGCGGAGCTGCAGGGCACGGCAAACCTTACGCCACGTGCAGCCGCTTTGACGATGAGAATTTCTCACGTTGGCATCGCGAGATCCACCCCTAATCCTTTTTCGGTTCGTGCGTTAAATCCACCATGACGATGCGACGGCCGTGAGAGGCCAAGTCCCATCGCTGGCAACATCGCAGAGACAGGTAGCGCGCCGTGCTTCGTGGGCGCGGGCGGTCGTCTGCGCGCGTCGGGAGACGGTCAATGGACGACACGCAGAACGCAGGTATCGACGGCGCGACAGCGTCGGCGCTCAGCACCCCAAAGCTTACGATTGTGTCGGCAACTTCAGCTTTGCTTTTGACGAGCTTGCTCCTGGCGCTCGCCTCAAGCCTGTCCGCACTAGCGCCCTATCCCTATGCGCTGAACGCGTCCGCCCCGGTCCTGTTTGGCAGCATCTCGCTGGCGCTCCTGATCGGCGCAGGCGTCGCAATCGCACTAAGGAACTCGGTCGGCACCCCGATGATCGCGATTACCAGCGCGGTGTTGAGCGTCATCGCAGTCGTCATCGTCAACGGCAACCCGCAGTGGGGTCTTGCTGGCCTGTTTCTGCTTGTTTTGCTCTCAGGATTGGCATTCCTCTCCGGCGCACTTCGCGCGCTGGAAGCGTCGGCGTTAAACTCACTGATTGGTATGTTCCTCCCGCTGATAATTGCGGCGGCGGCCTTCACGGTCATCGCCCCTATTGCCGCGAAATCGAACGCGCTTGCCCTTTGTAGCGTCGCCACCTCCGCTCTTTCTGTGGTCACGGCTGCATTCACACTGCGTGTCCGTCATCGCGCCGTTCAAGACGGCTGAGGCAAATGTATCAAGAACATCAAGTGCTCGGCGCCGGAGGCGTGTTTGCCGCCAACGCCAGCGAGCAAAACACTAGATGGGGCGCTGTTTACGCGGTCGCTTTGAGTGTCGCCGGCATCATCACGGCTGAGCTTCTGCCAGCCAGCCTGCTCACCCCGATTGCGTCAGACCTCGCAATTAGCGCGGGTATGGCAGGTCAGTCGATCAGTGCAACCGCTGTGGCCGCGTTGTTTGCCAGCCTGTTCACCTCAAGGGTGATAGCGAAGGTCGATCGCCGGGTCGTGTTGTTATCCTTCTCTGTCCTTATGGCCCTGTCGAGCGCGCTGACGGCGATAGCCACCAGCTTTGCTGTGCTGATGATCGCTCGCGTAATATTAGGTGTCGCGCTGGGTGGATTCTGGTCGATGGCCGCAGCCGTCGCAGCACGGCTAGTCCCACCACAGGCGTTGCCGAAAGCGCTGTCGATCATCTTCGGCGGGGTCTCTGTCGCCCTCGTCGCATCAGCGCCGCTTGGTAGCTTTCTTGGCGGTATGCTTGGCTGGAGGGCTATATTCGCTGCTGCCGCAGTTCTTGGCAGCTTGTGCTGGCTCTGGCAGTGGGCGGCACTTCCACAGATGCTGCCAGGTGAGCAGGCTCAGAACAGCAGCATCGTCGCCGTGGCAAAGCGCCCACAGGTCGGCACGGCGCTCCTCGCTATCACGACAGTGTTCGCCGCGCAGTTCGCCTTCTTCACCTACATGCGACCGTTTTTTGAGGGCGTGACCCATCTCAGCCACACGTCGTTGTCCGCGATCCTATTGCTTTTCGGACTGGGCAATCTGGCCGGGACAGCCGCGTCTGGGCCGGCACTTTCCCGTAGCCTCAGGGGAACGCTGCTGTTTGCGCCAATAGCGCTGTCGCTATCCGCGGCGGGCTTGATCCTCCTGGGTGCCGCAGCCGTGGAAGCCAGCATACTCACGGCGATTTGGGGCTTCGCATTCGGCATGGTCCCAGTCGCTTGGTCGACCTGGATTGCGCGCAATCTCCCCGACGCCTCGGAGGCCGCAGGTGGCCTTCAGGTCGCGGTGATCCAACTCGCAAACACGGGCGGCGCTGTCGCGGGAGGGATGCTGCTCGATCGCAGTGGCCCGCTGGCCCCGCTCATCGTCTCCGCCACGCTTTTCGCCCTTACCGCATTGATCGTCGGACTGGGCCTCTACCGGACGCCACGTCCGGCAACCGCCAAAGGAATCTTGTAAGTGTTCTCGTTCAAGGATCAGGTTGCAATCGTCACCGGTGCAGCGTCTGGCATCGGCCTACAAACTGCACGCGCTTTCGCGGAGGCTGGAGCCAGCGTCACTATCGCCGATCTGGACGGTCAGGCGGCTGAACGCGCCGCTGCTGAACTTCGGCAAAACGGCCACAACGCGATCGGCATAGCTTGCGACGTTTCGGACGAGGCCTCCGTCGAGACGATGGTGCAGGCTAACCAACAGGCGTTTGGTCGCTTGGACTTCGCCTTCAATAATGCCGGCATCCACGTCGGGATTGCTGAGACGGCCGATTTGGAGGCCGTGGATTTCGACCGCATCATCGGCGTGAACCTGCGCGGCGTGTTCAACTGCATGAAGCATGAGCTTCGTCAGATGCGCGAACAGGGAAGCGGCGCGATCGTGAATTGCTCTTCGCAGAGCGGCACGGTCGGCATTCCTGGCCTGAGCGCATATACGGCGTCAAAGCATGGTGTGATCGGGCTGACGCGCGCGGCTGCGCTGGAATATGCCCCTAAGGGCATCCGCATCAATGCGATCTGCCCCGGCACCACGGAGACACCTCTGGTGCAGGGCTTGATGGAGCGCGAGCCGGGTCGGCTTGATGCAGTGATCGCGGACATTCCCGTTGGCCGCATGGGCAGCCAGGCCGAGATTTCCTCCGCCGTCCTTTGGCTGTGCAGCCCCGGCGCCGGTTTCATGATCGGCCAGATCGTCGCGCCCGACGGTGGTTACACCGCGCGCTGATCGCTTCCCACAATCTCATCTCAGAAGGAACTCGCCATGAATGATCAGCCTCATCTTCGCCTGAACACAGGCGCCAACATGCCAGCGCTTGGCTTCGGCACGTTCGCGATCAAACCAGAAGATACACGCGCTGCCGTGCGGACCGCTATCGAGACCGGCTACCGGCTGATCGACACCGCTGCCAACTACAAGAACGAGGCCGAGGTCGGCCAAGCCATCGCCGACAGCGGCCTTGATCGTGGCGAGCTTTTTGTGACCACGAAGCTCTGGATTGAGGATTATGGTCACGAACATGCGCTGCGCGGGTTCGAGGCGAGCATGGAGGCGCTGAGCCTCGAATACATCGACCTGTATCTTCTGCACTGGCCGCTTCCGATGGATTTTGAGCGGACGATTGCCGCTTTCAACGCGCTTGAGCCTGCGCTCATCAGTGGGCGCATCCGCGCGCTCGGGGTGAGCAATTTCAACCCTGAGCATCTCGACGAGCTATCGCATCACACGGACGTGGTGCCGGCGGTAAACCAGGTCGAGCTAAGCCCTCTGCTGAGCCAGCGCGTGGTCAAGGCTGCAAATGCTTCGCGCGGCATCATCACGGAGGCCTGGTCGCCTATCGGCGGTCAGAAGCGCGTCGGTGATGTGCTGAGAAACTCATCGATAGCGTCGATCGCCGAGAAGCATGGCAAGACACCCATTCAGGTCGTGCTCCGCTGGCACATTCAGCAGGGCAACGTCGTCATCCCCCGCTCGATCAATCCCGACCATATCGCCAGCAACTTCGACGTCTTTGGGTTCGCACTCACTGACAGCGAGATGCGCGCGATCGACGGCATGAACATCAACGAGCGTGGCGGCCCTGACCCCGAGACGTTCGACGTGGCAGCCTACCAGAAGATCCTCGCAAGCCGATCGTAAGCGCTGAAGTTCGACCAACCGGTCGCCTCTCCAAACGTAATCAAGAAGCGGAGTTCCCATGACCACGAGACGCAGCTTTTTGGCCGCCGCAACCGCGGCCTCCCTCACTCCCGCTATCTTGTCGGCACAGGCCCGGCATGGCCAGTCTCAGGGTGCGAATGGCACAGTTCCGCTGGTCACGCTCAACAACGGCGTGAAGATGCCGATCCTGGGTTTCGGCACCTTCCACGTAAAGCCGGTAGAGGCGGCGCAGATGGTTCAAACCGCCATGGGTGCGGGCTTTCGGCTGATCGACACGGCAAAAAACTACGGCAACGAGGCTGAGGTTGGCGACGGCATCGCTCGCAGCGGCGTCGCCCGCAACGAACTCTTCATCACCACCAAGCTCTGGATCGAGGACTTTGGCTACGATCAGGCGATGCGGGCATTCGACCTCAGCATAAGCAAGCTGAAGCTCGACTACCTCGATCTTTATCTACTGCATTGGCCCGTGCCGATGGATTTCGGCAAGACGATTGCCGCCTATAAGGCGCTCGAGAAGCTGAATGCGGACGGTTGCATCCGGGCAATCGGCGTGAGCAATTTCAACGAAAACCACCTCGACAACCTGAAGGCGGCGACCTCTGTGGTCCCGGCAGTCAATCAGATCGAAATCAATCCGTCGCTCAGCCAACAGCCTATGCGAGCCGCTAATGCCCGGCGCGGCATCGCGACCGAAAGCTGGTCGCCACTGGGCGGCGAAAAGAATGTCGGTCGGCATATTGCGAACTCGACCATCCGTGAGATCGCAACGAAGCACGGAAAGTCTCCCGTTCAGGTCATCATCCGCTGGCATATCGAACGTGGCCTGATCGTCATCCCACGTTCCACGAATCCTTCTCATATCGCTGAGAATTTCGACGTTCTCGATTTCACGCTCAGCGAGAGCGAGTTGGCGTCCATCGATCGGATCAACGTTAACGAGCGCAGTGGTCCCAATCCCGACACGTTCGACGTGGAAGCCTATCGGAAACTCATCGCAGGTCGCGCGCAACAGGCTCGCTGAACATCAATTTGAAAGCCGGAGATCATCTCATGCCAAAAGCAATAGGCGCGGTGCTCATTTCGTTGGGACTTCTGACGGCTGGTAATGCCGCAGCAAAAGGGCGTTCGGAAATGCAGATCAATCGAAAGTTAGAGATGCAGGCGACGAGCGCGCCTGCTCAGAACTTCACCGGGACGGTGACCATCACGGGACAGTTCAAGCGGGATCAACCCTCTCGCATCACCGGCGCGGTCGTCGAGTTCAAGCCGGGTGCCCGAACCGCGTGGCACTCCCACCCGCTTGGCCAAACCCTGATAGTTACCGAGGGTGTGGGCTGGACGCAGGTTGAAGGTGAGCCAATCGTCGAATTTCAGGCGGGAGACATCCTGCTTTGCCCGGCCGATAAGAAGCACTGGCATGGTGCAACGCCGACGCAAGGGATGACCCATGTCGCTGTTCAGGAAGCGCTCGACGGGAAAAATGTGACCTGGATGGAGAAGGTGACGGACGCTCAGTACCTGATCGGGCCGCCGAACGGCTGAGGCGTAGCCTCTCGGGCCTTCGCTCTTTACGATCTTGGCAGGCATGCTCGACGACATGATACTGCATGATTGATCTCGTAGCGGCGCGACGAGGCATCATCCCATGAGTTTCCGGCTGCAGCTGCGGATTTTCCCGGAAGCTGCCATTTATTGCGATCGACAGATTGCGCCTGCTGGTAGACCTACCCCTGCTGGATGAAGGTGACGACCTCGCTGATCGGCGGGCGCGCCACCGAGAGATCGGCCTCGACTCCCGCAGATTGGCGACGTTCTTCGTTCTAGCAGAAATCTGCGAGAATGTATCGAAGCTACAAGACCTTCAGCCCGCATGCTGCTACTCACCCCCAAAGGGAGGCCGCAAAAAGGTCTGCCAAAGGCTTATGAGGGTTTCCCGTGACGCAACATCTTCCCCGCCTTTCGACCGGGATCTCGGGTTTGGATACCATCTTCGGAGGCGGGTTTGTCGAGGGCTCATCTTATATTGTCCAAGGGCAGCCGGGCGCTGGTAAGACAATCCTGGGCAACCAAATCGCCTTTGCGTGCGCGAAGGAAGGCAAGAAGGTGCTTTACATCACGCTGCTTGCCGAAACGCATGACCGATTGTTCCAATCGCTATCCACGCTGACCTTTTTTGAGAAGGAACAGCTGGGCGGCAATGTCGTCTATCTGAGTGTCTTCCAGACTTTGAAGAATGAAGGGCTGGACGCGGTGGTCGACCTGTTGCGCAAGGAGACCAAGCGTCACGGCGCCTCGCTCATTGTTTTCGACGGCCTCCTCAATGCGCGAGATCGCGCCGAGTCTCAGCTCGACGTCAAGACTTTCGTCGCGGAGGTGCAGAGCCAGGCGGCCTTTGTCGGTTGCACGGTCCTTTTTCTTACGAGCGCGCGAGTTGAGGACGACAGCCCCGAGCATACGATGGTCGATGGCGTTCTTGAGCTGCATGAGGAGCTGGTCGGTGTTCGCACGGTCCGACGTGCCCGCTTGCGCAAAAGCCGTGGTAGTGCCGCGCTAGGTGGCTATCACCAATATGAGATAACCGACATCGGGCTCTCGGTATTCCCGCGGCTCGAGGCGGCGTTCCGCACACCGTCGGTCATAGATAGCCCAAACCCACAGCCGCTGTCATCCGGCGTCGAAGGGCTCGATCCGCTGACCGGGGGTGGCTTACCTCGCGGTTCGACCACCTTGTTGATAGGCCCTTCCGGGTCAGGGAAGACGTCTTTTGGCATCAACTTCCTTGCACAATCGACTGAGGCAGAGCCAGGCCTTCATTTTGGTTTCTATGAGACGCCCGATCGTCTCTTGCTCAAGGCCAAAGCACTAGGGCTTGATCTCAAGGCCAAAACCGAGGCCGGGCAAGTCGAAATCTTGTGGCAACCGCTCACCGAAAATCTGCTCGACAAGCTTGCTTACCGCCTCCTCGACGCCGTCACCGCACGGGGCGTGAAACGCCTTTTCCTCGACTCACTAGGCGGGTTCGAGCGTGCCGCGATCCAACGCGCGCGCTTGGTGGAATTTTTTGCGGCCCTGACGAACGAACTTAGGGCTTTGGGCGTTACAACGATCGGTACGTGGGAATTGCGTGACCTTTTCGCCTCCGAGGTAGCAGCCCCCGGACCCGAGATATCCAGTCTGCTCGATAATCTGATCATGATGCGACAAGTCGAAATCCGGTCCGAGTATAAGCGGGTCCTTTCCGTTCTGAAGATTCGCGACCAGTCCTATGAGGCGGCGCCGCAGGAGGTGATCATCGACGGGCATGGCCTGGCCATTAAAGGCCCGTTCGAGCTTGCTACCGGCATCTCGACCGGCCTCGCACGGCCACTCGAGGTTTGACCCATTTCCTCAATCTGAGCCGATTGGGGCGCAATTCATGAAAATTGTGGTAGCCGAAGACGAATTCCTGATCGCCGACATGCTGGTCGTATGCCTCGAGGACGCGGGTCATGAGGTGCGTGACGCGGCTCATGGAGCAGCCGCTCTGGAGCTCGTGCGACAGCAACGTCCCGATCTTATCATCACCGACTTCATGATGCCGTTGATGACCGGCCTTGAGCTCGCCGAGGTCGTACGCGCCGACGAAGCGCTACGTCGCATTCCCATATTGCTGGTGAGCGGCGCGCAAGGCGCTATCGCGCGTGATCGGACCGACCTGTTCGACCTCGTGCTCGACAAGCCCTATGATATTGAGCGACTGCTAGAAGCGGTGGAACAACTCGGCAGCTGTTAGGCTGGTCGCACTATAGGGACGCCGCTTTATGACGCTGAACGCCAAAATCTCAGAAGACGAGGTTCCATCGGCCGCGGCCAGCAGACTCGTTGCCATCGTAGAATCATCCTCTGACGCGATCATCGGCAAGACCCTCGAGGGCGTGATCACAAACTGGAATGCCGCTGCTGAGCGCATCTTCGGCTATTCGGCGGAGGAGATTATTGGCAAATCCATTCTCACCCTCATTCCGGACGATCGCCGCGCGGAAGAGGACGAGATCATCAGCCGCCTTAAAAGAGGCGAGCGGCTCGAGCATTTCGAAACGGTGCGGCGGCGCAAGGATGGGACTCTTTTCCATATCTCACTCACCGTCTCGCCGATCAAGGACGCCGACGGGACCGTGGTAGGCGCTTCGAAAATCGCCCGGGACATCACCGATCGCAAGGCGGCGGAAGCGCTAATCGCTCGCCAAGCGGAACGCCTCGAGACGCTTAACCGCGTAGCAAATGTCATTGCCCGGGACCTTGATCTCGATCGCATTGTCGAAGAGGTCACCGATATCGCCACTGAACTGACCGGTGCGAAATTCGGAGCCTTCTTCTACAACGTTATTAACGCTGCTGGAGAAGCCTACTATCTCTACACCCTATCCGGGGCGCCCCGCGAAGCTTTCGAAACGTTCGGCATGCCGCGTAATACGGCGGTCTTTGCGCCGACCTTCGCCGGCGAGGGCGTCGTGCGCTCCGATGACATCCGCCAAGATCCACGATACGGCCACAGTGCCCCGCATCACGGCATGCCTGCTGGGCATTTGCCTGTAGTGAGCTATCTGGCAGTGCCGGTCACCTCCGTTTCTGGCGAGGTGCTGGGCGGGCTCTTCTTCGCTCACGATCAGCCGGGCAAGTTTTCGGGCGACGCTGAGACTCTCGTCTCGGCTATAGCGGCCCAGACGGCCGTCGCCATGGACAATGCCCGCCTACACAAGGCCGCGCAACTGGAAATCGAACAGCGCCGACGTGCCGAAGACGCCAAAGAGCTGTTGCTTCATGAGCTCAAGCATCGCGTAAAGAACACGCTCGCCACGATCCAGGCCATCGCTGTGCAAACCTTCCGAGAGGCCCCGCCGGCTGAAGTGCGGGCATTTGTTTCGCGTTTGCTGGCGCTATCGGGCGCACACGATCTGCTCACCCAGCAGAACTGGGAGTTGGTCGATGTAGGGCATGTCGTGCACCGTGCGCTAAGTCCGTTCATCGAGGGCGATCGTCCCCGCATCACAATCGCCGGGCCCGAGGTCGCGGTATCGTCTGACAAGGCTCTGCAACTGGCGATGGTTCTTCACGAACTAGGGACCAACGCAGTCAAATATGGCGCCCTTTCCAACGAGGCTGGCAAGATTGATGTTGCTTGGTCGCGCACGGCCGAAAGTTCAGATAAGGCGATCATATTAGTTTGGTCGGAAGTGGGGGGACCGCCTACCTCAGCACCAGCCCGAAAAGGATTCGGTTCCCGAATGATCGACCGAGCGTTGCGCGGTGAAAGTAGCGGCGCTGACTTCGATTTCAGGCCCGAGGGACTGAAAGTGACGTTGCGTTTGGCGCTAGATGACATATTCGGTGCGAAACAGTGACGCTGAACCGGCTTCGACCCAGCCAAGAGCATCCATGGGAGTACAAGCACTGCGTATTAGGACCGAACGGGTCCCCAACCGTCGGACCCGTTCAACGGACCTGTAGCATGTCAGCGCGGTTAGTTTTTGTCGCTCCGGTTAAAACGACGGTGGGTTCAACGGGTGGCGGCAACACAAGCTTGAAAACGCTCAGCGGGCGTTTGATATTCGAGCGTTTTCCTTGGCCGTTCGTTGAGTTGGCGAGCGACGGCACTCAGCTTGGCCTGGCTGTATAGCGACAGATCGGTTCCTCTGGGGAAATATTGTCGCAGCAGGCGATTGGTGTTTTCGTTGGAGCCTCGCTGCCAGGGCGATTGCGGATCACAGAAATAGATTTCGACATCGGTAGCCAGCGATAGGCGCGGATGATCGGCCAGTTCCTTGCCGCGGTCCCACGTAAGCGACTTGTAGAGTTCGCGCGGCAGGCGCTGCGTCTGCCTGATCAGCGCCGACACGACGCTTCTTGTATCCTTGTTGGCGACCTTGATCAGCATCACATAACGCGAATGCCGTTCGACCAGCGTGGCGATGTAGCTGTTCTTCGTGCCGCCGATCAGATCGCCTTCCCAGTGGCCGGGAATGGCGCGATCCTCGACCGACGCGGGACGCTCGCTGATCGACACGGCATCCTTGATCTGTCCGAGGCCATTGCGCTTGAGGCTGGCGTGCCGCGACCTGCGAATGGTGCGTCGGGCGCGCAGATGCTCCAGCAGTTCCTTCTTCAGAACCCCGCGCGCCTGTATGTACAAACTTCTGTAGATGGTCTCGTGCGACACCTGCCTGTGCGGCTCCTTGGGAAAGCTGCGCCTGAGCCACCCCGCAATCTGTTCCGGTGACCATTTGCGACGCAGCTTGGCCGATACTGCCCGGGCCAGTGGCTGCGAGCAAGCCAGCTTGCAGGGCTTGGGCCGCAAGGCACGATCCCATGCCGCCTGATCGGACGCGGTCGCCCGATACCGTGCAATACCGCCGTTACGCCTAACTTCCCGACTGATCGTCGAGGGCGCGCGGCCCAGCCGACGGGCTATCGCACGCAACGGTTCGCTGACGCTCAGACCCCGCGATATCTCCTCCCGCTCCGCAAGGCTCAGCGCACGGCTGCCGCGCTTGCGATCGGCAGGCCGGATGCCCCCGGTCGGCGCGATCACCGAAAATACCGACGATGACGCTCGATCAAACCTGCGCCCAATCGAACTCATCGACTCCCCGCGCTGCCAACGATCCCATATCTCCGCTCGCTGGCTGGCCGTGTAATATATCCGACGACGCTGCTTCATCGCGACACTCCATCTTCCTCAAAAGATTAAAGTGTTGTCGCCACCCGTTGAACCCACCGTCGATGGGCGACAGACAGCTATCTCCGCCTGCGGTCGTGTCGACTGCCCGAAAGAGGTCCGGCGGCTATCGCCGGTTACCCGCCGGTAAGCCGACATTCCGAAGTCGGCCAGTCTGGTGCGTTTCTAGAGCGATCTTCGAGGCTTAGGGAATGGCGGGTGTTGGGATGGACCCCGCCAGTCCCGGCCAGGACGGCGTGATCTGCCCCCCGCTGAGTGGCCCAGATACTATCATAGTCTGGACCACGAAGGGACATTGAATGCCAAGCCAGAAGCACAAGTCGGAAGAGATTATCGGCAGGCTGCGAGAAGTTGAGATCGTGCTGGCGCAGGAGCCCTCGACGGCCGAGGCATGTCGACGGATCGCGGTCAGCGAGCAGACCTATTATCGCTGGCGGAAGGAATATGGCGGCCTAAAAACCGACCAGGCACGGCGGGTGAAGGATCTGGAGAAGGAGAACCAGCGGTTGCGCCGGGCGATCTCGGACCTGACGCTGGACAAGCTGATCCTGCAGGAGGCAGTCAAGGGAAACTTCTGAGCCCCGCGCGACGGCGACGCTGCATTGATCACGTGCGACGAGAGTTTCCGATATCCGAGCGACGGATATGCCGGGTTCTGGGCCAGCATCGATCGACGCAGCGCAAGGCGCCACGCGGGGGCGGATGACGAACAAGCGCTGACAGAGGATATCATCGCTTTGGCGAAGCAATATGGTCGTTATGGCTATCGCCGGGTGACGGCATTGCTGTGCCAGGCGGGATGGACGGTGAACCATCAACGGGTTGAGCGGATCTGGCGGCGTGAGGGGCTGAAGGTTCCGCTGCGCCAGCCAAAGCGGGGACGCCTGTGGCTCAATGACGGTTCATGCATCCGCTTGCGGCCTGAATATCCGGGGCATGTATGGGCCTACGATTTCGTCGAGGGGCGCACACATGATGGGCGCAAGTTCCGAATCCTGACCATCGCCGATGAGGCCAGCAGGGAGTGCCTGGCGCTCATCGTGGCGAGTCAGCTGAAACACGAGGATGTTCTGGCGGCTTGGCCGATCTGTTCATCTCGCGCGGTCCTCCGGCACATATACGGTCTGATAACG
>NZ_DJDV01000118.1:0-20761 GCF_002431195.1 Sphingobium sp. UBA5915
TCTCAGCTGAAATTTACGCCCGACCCGGGGCACTTCGCAGGGGAAATCAACAGCGGGGCCATGGCAGTAGCATCGTACCCCGCGGCGTAGCCTGCCCGGCGGCTGCCTTTGAGGGCAGGCGGAGCGTCCGCCTGGCGGTGAATTCCGCCAGCTCAACGATCCCATGTCGCGCCTCAAGCTCGCTAATTAGCCGATGTTCGCATTATGTCTGCCAAATCGTTGTCTGGCGCACAAACCTTGAGGTGACGCCTAAGACCCCACGCAAGACCCCGCCACAAGGTCGGGGCCTTGGTCCGTCATGCCTTCACTGTCCGGAGCCGCAGCGAATTGCCGATGACGCTGACGGACGACAGCGCCATCGCGGCAGCAGCGATGATCGGCGACAGCAGCAGCCCAAACGTGGGATAGAGCGCACCGGCCGCAATCGGTACGCCTGCCGCATTGTAGATGAACGCGAAGGCGAGGTTCTGGCGGATGTTGGCCATCGTCGCCTGCGACAGGCGTCGCGCGCGGACAATGCCGGTGAGATCGCCCTTGAGCAGCGTCACGCCCGCACTTTCGATCGCAACGTCGGTCCCCGATCCCATGGCGATACCAACATCGGC
Source organism: Sphingobium sp. UBA5915 (assembly GCF_002431195.1). Lineage (NCBI taxonomy): Bacteria > Pseudomonadati > Pseudomonadota > Alphaproteobacteria > Sphingomonadales > Sphingobiaceae > Sphingobium > Sphingobium sp. UBA5915. Next base: position 606 of record NZ_DJDV01000118.1, read on the forward strand.
GGCGGCAAGCGCCGGCGCGTCATTTACGCCGTCACCCGCCATCGCCACCACCTTGCCCTGCGCCTTCAGGCGCTCGACGACCGCGGCTTTCTGGTCCGGCAGCACATCGGCCTCGACCTCATCGATGCCGAGCTTTCTCGCAACGGCTTCGGCTGTGGTGCGATTGTCACCGGTCAGCATGACGATGCGGATGCCTTCCGCATGCAGGGCCTTCAGTGCCTCAGGCGTGGTCGCCTTGATCGTGTCGGCGATGGCGAAGATGCCGCCGATGGCTTTATCGATGCCGATATAGATGGCGGTTGCGCCGTCGCGGCGTAGCTCATCGGCCTGTGCCGCGAGCGGCGCTGTATCAACCCCATGTTCGGCGAGGAAGGTGGTGCTGCCGAGCACCACATGCCGGCCCTCGACACGACCGATCGCCCCCTTGCCGGTCGGCGAGTCGAAGTCGGCGACATCGGGGATGGTGATCTTTCGCTCGTCGGCAGCCGCCACGATCGCCCGCGCAAGCGGATGCTCGGACGCCTTCTCCACGCCGGCTGCAAGCCGCAGGATGGTCTCCTCGACAAATCGCGGGGCCACGACGATCCGGGTCACCGCCGGCTTTCCTTGCGTAAGCGTCCCGGTTTTGTCGACCACCAGAGTATCGATCTTCTCCATCCGCTCGAGCGCCTCCGCGTTCTTGATCAGAACGCCGGCGGCCGCCCCCTTGCCGATACCCACCATGATCGACATCGGCGTCGCGAGCCCGAGCGCGCAGGGGCAGGCAATGATCAGCACGGAAACGGCCGCGATCAGGCCATGCGCCAGCCGCGGCTCCGGCCCCCATACACCCCAGGCCGCGAAGGCGAGCAGCGCGACGGCGATGACGACCGGCACGAACCAGCCCGACACCTGATCAGCCATGCGCTGGATCGGCGCGCGCGAGCGCTGGGCATCCGCGACCATCTGGACGATGCGGGCGAGCATGGTGTCGCGCCCGACTTTTTCAGCCCGGATGACGAGCGCGCCGGTCTGGTTCAGCGTACCTCCTACGACCGCTTCGCCGACTACACGCGTCACCGGCATGGATTCGCCGGTCACCATCGATTCATCGATCGATGAGCGACCCTGCTCGACCACGCCGTCAACCGGCACGGTTTCACCGGGCCGGACCCTGAGCCGATCACCGATGACGACGGCTTCGACAGGAATATCCTCTTCAGCATCGTTCCGCCCGATCCGCCGGGCGGTTTTCGGCGCGAGATTGAGAAGCGCGCGGATTGCGCCGGAGGTCTGCTCCCGGGCGCGCAGTTCCATGACCTGACCGAGCAGCACCAGCACGGTGATCACGGCCGCGGCCTCATAGTAGACCGCGACCGTGCCATCGGCGCCTCGGAAAGCCTGCGGGTAGAGCTGCGGCGCGAATGTCGCGACGATGCTGTAGCCCCAGGCGACCCCGGTGCCCATCGCGATCAGCGTGAACATGTTGAGGCTGCGGTTGACGATCGACGCCCAGCCACGTTCGAAGAACGGCCATCCGGCCCACAGGACCACCGGCGTCGCCAGCGCGAACTGGATCCAGATCGAGATGCGCATCGGCACCAAATGGTGCAGCGCCGGGATCAGGTGACCGCCCATCTCCAGCAGGAACACGGGCAAGGCGAGCACGAGGCCGATCCAGAAGCGTCGGGTCATATCGGCGAGTTCGGGGCTTGATCCGGCATCCGCCGCCGCGATCAGCGGCTCCAGCGCCATGCCGCAGATCGGGCAACTACCCGGCGCATCCCGGCGGATTTCCGGATGCATCGGGCATGTCCAGATCGTCCCTTCCGTTGCGGTTGCCGTTACTGCCGCAACGTGGTGATGCTCATGGGTATCAGGTCCATGCGTGTGGCTATGGTGGGAATGATCGCCATGGGCGGCAGCACCCTCATGGTGATGTGCAGCATGCGCTGCCAGTGCCGCATAATGCACGGGGTCGGCGTCGAACTTCGCCTTGCAGCCGGCCGAGCAGAAGACGTAGCGCTCGCCTTCATACTCAGCATTGTGAGCGGTCCTGGCGGGATCGACCACCATGCCGCAGACCGGATCATGGTCGACGTGACCGGACGGCGTTTCGCCGTCCGGCTCATGATGGTGATGATGGCCGTGCGCCCCAGTCACCTCGGCGGCGCGTTCGCTCTTCTGATCGTCGTCGGCCATTCATCACCTTTCGCACGCCGCGCGTGCCTTCCGGTCTTTGTTCACTCCTCGATCAGATGGAGCTCTTCGAGCAGCTTGGCGATCTCGGTGCCTTCGAGCTTCTTCATCAGCAGTTTGCGCAGGAAGGCCGGCCCGGGAAGATCGATGCCCTTGCCGTCCCGCAGCGGACCGATCGCAGCAAGAAGTGTACGGATATCATAGGTCGAGTTGAAGACCTCGGGCACGCCGCGCTCGACATTCATCAGCGTGTAGACGGCCTCCATCGGGGTTCTCACCGAATATTCCGTGGTGAAGATGCAGTCCCGCTGCTTCGACTCCGCGAACTGGCCGATGAAGGCGAAGTTGACCGCGCCCTCCGGCACCACGTCCGGCCGGTCACCCGCCTGGCGCGGCATGAAGAAGGCGGTAATATAGGGCATCATCGTGGGAACGGTGCTGGCGCCGGATGCCGCGAGTTCGGGAATGTCCTCGACCGGCACGCCGAGGTGATAGAGCCATTCCTGGGTGATCTCCTCACCGGTGCATTCCTGCATCGGCTTCTTCACGAAGTCGCCGGGGCAATCGACAAAGAGCGCGTAGAACCAGGCGATCATCTGATCTTTGGGCTGCTTCTTGAAATGCGGCTGGCGATGAACCGTCCAGCTCAGCAGCCACGCCGAGTCCTTCACCGTGACGATACCGGCGGAGACGATCTTGCCGGTAAAGGGGTTCCGCTTCGTGATCTTCTCGACATAGGCCGGAATGCGGGCGTCGAGGGCAGTGATCGACGCGGAGGCCCATTTCGTCTCCGGGATATGGGCGCCGAATACGTCCGGGCGGCCGAAGGCCGGATCCTTCGCCGCGATCCGCCGCCACAGGTCCCAGGCCGGCGCCGGTCCTTCGTTGAGCTTCGCCGGTGTCCTGTGGTCGCCATTGTCGGAATTCTCGGTCAGCGAGCCGATGGTGATGAAGACGAGATCGTCGGGCCCGAGATCAATGCCGCCTTCGACGCCGCGCTCCTTCCAGTGGATGCGCGTCGCCTGCTTGGAGCCGGGCTGGATGTCGAAATCGACATCGGTGACCTCGACGCCGTAGCGGAATTTAACCCCGTGATCGGTCAGCCACTTCACCAGCGGCAGGACCATCGATTCATACTGGTTGTAGCGATTGAACTTGAGCGAGGAAAAGTCGGCGAGACTGCCGATGTGATGGATGAAGCGGTGCAGGTAGAGCTTCATCTCCAGCGCGGAATGCCATTCCTCGAAGGCGAACATGGTGCGCCAGTAGAGCCAGAAATTGCTCTTGAGGAAGTCCTCGCCGAAGACCTCGTTGATGCGCTTGTTCTCCATCTCCTCCCGCGTCGCAAGGAAGACCGAGAGGAGATCCTTCTGCGCCTTGTCGTTGAGCGTTAGCAGCGCCTTGTCGGGCACGTCCTGACCCTGGTTCTGCGTCGTTCGCTGCAGCGAAAAGTTGGGATCGTCCTTGTTGAGCCGGTAGAACTCGTCGAGCACGCTGGCATCCTCGATCTCCAGCGAGGGGATCGAGCGATAGAGGTCCCACAGGCACTCGAAATGCTCCTCCATCTCGCGGCCGCCGCGAATGACGAAGCCCTTTTCGGGCACGTCCAGACCATCGAGCGCGCCGCCGGGGATTTCCAGCTCTTCCAATATGGTGATGCGGTCGCCCGAAACGCCGCCGTCGCGGATCAGGAAGGCGGCGCCGGCGAGCCCCGCGAGGCCCGAGCCGACGAACCACGCCGTCTTTTTGTCGGCGCCTTCCGGCTTGCGTGGACGGACAAAGGCTTCATAGTTTCCACTGCTATAATGCATGGCAAACTCCTGTTTTTCTTGTTGGGATCAGTCGGCGGGCTTGTAGCTGTAGAAGCCTTCGCCCGACGCGATGCCGAGCTTGCCCTTGTCGATGTAGTTTTCCTTCAGCCACGCGGCGAGCGACTGTGCGTGCTCATCACCGTGCGACAGGATGTTGTAGGGGGTGTTCAATCCGATGATGTCGTAGATCTGGAACGGCCCCATCGGCGCGCCGGTGGCGATCCGCCAGACCTTGTCGACATCTTCCGGCTCGGCATAGCCGCCGGCAGCCAGATCGGTGGCCGCGTTCAGGAACGGCACCAGCAGGGAGTTGAGGACGTAGCCCGCTTTTTCCTTGCGCACCGGGATCGGCACCATGCCGATCGCGGAGGAGAAGGCGATCAGGGTATCGAACACGGCCGGATCGGTGTCGTCCGTACCCATCACCTCGGCAGTGTTGAACTTCCAGATGCTGTTGGCGAAGTGCAGCGCCAGGAAACGGTCCGGGCGGCCGGTGAAGGCTTTGAGGTCGCTCGGCAGCAAAGTCGAGCTATTGGTGGCGAAGATCGTTCTGTCAGGCGCGAGCCCCGCCAGTTTCTCGTAGAGCGCCTGCTTGATCTCGAGCACTTCCGGAACCGCTTCGATGACCAGATCGGCATTCGCAACCGCAGCCCCAAGATCGGCGGTGAGCGTGATGCGTCTCGAAGCTTCGGCTGCCTTGCCGTCAGCCGCACCCGTCACCTCTTTCACGTAGGTTTCTACAAGCGTTTCGAACCGATGCCTCGCCTGGTCGAGTGCTTCGTCGCTGATCTCATAAGCGGTAACGTCAAAGCCACTATAGGCGGCCTGGAAGGCGATCTGGCTGCCGAGGACACCGGTGCCTAGCACCGTCACTTTCAGGATGTCGCTCATTCATTCTCTTCCTTGCGTCGGGTTTCATAGAGAAACGGCGCAGCGACTTCGGCGGGCACGCGAACCAGCTTGCCGGTAGCTTTCTCGATGAGCACCCATTGCGACAGGGCCGCGACGAGCGTCTGACCGTTACTGTCTTTGAACTCGACGCACCGGGCGTATCTCGCTCCGCGCGGCTTCCCTTCGACCCAGGTTATGGCAAAGGTCTCTTCGCCCGCCCGGATATTGCCGCGGTAATCGACCTCGTGCCTGAGCACCATAGCAACATAGGTGTCGGCATCCCTCGGACGCGCGGCTGTCAGCCAGTGCGCCACCGACACATCCTGAATCCAGGTCACCCAGACCGCATTGTTGACATGGCCGAGTTCATCGATGTCTTCTTCGGTTGCCTGGAAACGGATATGGAAGCGCCGACGTTCGTCCACTTTTCCAGCCAAGGGCACGCCTGAAGCATCGCAGCCGATCCTGCGGCGTCCTTCGCCAGGAAGGCTCATGACCGGGTGGATGGCGCATCGAGGCCTGCCATCGCGCGAAAGAAGCCGACAAGCATTTGCTCTCGGGGAATAGCGCCTTCGACATCGCCCTGGACCGCCAGTCCCATCCACAGTGCATAGAGGCCGATCCCGGTCTGCAGCGGCGGCAAGGCAGGCCGAAGCGCAAAGCGCCGCGTCAGATCCGCCACAAGTTCTCCGAACAAATGGTGGCAGGCGGCCTTTCCTTCGCGATGCCGTTCAGCGAACGCGGGGTCCCGCCGCGCATGAAGCTGCAATTCGATCGAAAGCAGCGACCAATGCTGTTCGTCAGCCAGCTTAGCCAGCCGCGCCGCAAGCACTTGCAGAGTCGCCTCGATATCATCGCCGGAGCAGTGGGCGACCAGATCGCGCAGAAGCACGACCTCGTCCTGGATATGAGCCTGCAGAATCTCGACCAGCAGATCGTCCTTGCTTGCAAAATTCGAATAGAAGGCCCCCTGCGAATGACCCGCTGCACTACAGATGTTGCGGATCGACATGGCCGCCACCCCTTCTTCCACAATGGACGAATGTGCTGCGGCGAGCAGCTTATCCCGCGTCTGGCGCTGCGTTTCCTTTCGCGTGAGGCGCATGAGCGATCGACCTCCAATTCAGCACGGCATGGAAACCTTTTACCCATGTCGGCGTTCACCGTAAAACCAGATATCACCTGATATCTCGAATGCAACGAAAATCCGGTTCGAAGGATCGCCCTTGGCTGAGACCTATATCCCCTACTCCACCAGCGTCGAAGTGCTCGGCGAAGACGAGGAGCGGCTCACCGCCGAAATCCTCGAAATCATGGCGAGCACCAACCGCAAGGCGTTCGAGCGCCATCGGCATGCGGTGCGCGACGCCCATGCCAAGAGCCACGGGTTCCTGAAGGGCGAACTCGTCGTCCCGGAACTGCCGGAGCATCTGCGCCAGGGGCTTTTCGCTCGCCCGGCCACCTATTCCGTGGTGATCCGCCTCTCATCAGCGCCCGGAGATATCCACTCGGACACCATCCCCGCCCCACGCGGCATGGCGATCAAGGTCATCGGCGTGGAGGGAGAGCGGCTTCTGCCCGACGACCAGGGCCGCAATCAGGATTTCCTGCTCGTCAACATCCCGACCTTGAGCTTCGGCACGATCGGTAAATATCGCCAGCTCATTGGCCTTCTGGAGAAGAATGCGCAGAACCCCGCCTTCCTCCAACGCGCCATGGCCGGGGTGGCGCGTGGCGTGGAAGCCGCGGTCGAAGCGGTCGGCGTCGAGCCCGGCGCGACGCTGCGCGGGCTCGCGCGCGACAACGACCATCTGCTCGGCGAGACCTATCACTCGATGGCGGCGATCCGCTTTGGCGATCACATCGCCAAGATCAGCGCCGCGCCGCTTTCCGACAATGTCCGCGCGCTCACCGGCAAGGACGTCGGCACAGTGGAGGATTCTACGATGCGCGATCTGGTTGTCGAGCATTTCCGCGACCAGGGTGCTGAGTATCAACTGCGCGCCCAACTTTGCGCTGATCTCGACAAGATGCCTGTCGAGGACGCGGCGGTGCTCTGGCCCGAAGAGCTGTCGCCACACCAGCCGATCGCCACGCTGCGCATCCCGCCGCAGGACGCCTATTCGCCGGCGCGGCGGGTCTATGGCGATGACGTGCTGTCGTTCAATCCCTGGCACGGTATCCGCGAGCACCAGCCGCTCGGATCGATCATGCGGGTGCGCATCGCCGCCTATGAGCGATCCACCCGCTACCGCCATGAGATGAACGCGCAGCCGCGTGTCGAGCCGACAAACATTGACGCCATCCCGGACTGACGCACCGATCGACACACGCAATCACGAAAGGAGGCCAGTCATGGCCGAGACCGAAGAAAACCCGCAGATCGACGAAACCCGCCTTCAGGCCATCCGGCGGCGGATCGAGGAAGTGGCCGGCGACGCGCCGCAGCTCGCCAAGCTCGCGCTCGAGCAGATGGTGACGAAGCACAATCCCGACCTCAAGGGCACGGCCGGCTCGGCCGGTCGCGTCGGCGCGCAGTCCGGCAATGTCTCCGAGCTCACCGCCATCGCCAACCTCAAGCCGGGCGGCGCGGACCGGCTGAAACGCATCTTCGGACTCGTGAACGGCAATTTCGACGGGGCGCAGAAGGTCGGCACCCTGCACAACATGCGGTTCGTCTTCTTCGACAACGACACCCGCATCCTGTTCGCCACCGCCTATGACGGCGACTGGGACACCTATATCAACGACTTCGCCACCAAGATCCCTGACCTGATGGATTTGCTCTTCGCCTCGGTCGAAGGCTGGCCGGGCATCGCGAGCCCGAAGGTCAAGGATTTCATCGCCGAACATCAGATCACCGCCGCCGGATGGTTCGTCGCCAACCCGCAGGTCACGGTCGTCGACGTGCGTCGGCTTCAGCGGATGGAACATGCCGTCAACGAATTCCTGGACAAGGTGGGCTGAGCGATGACGATCCTTCAAAAGCTGAAAGAGCGCTTCTCGAGGGACAGCGTTACGCTCGACCTGCACGATATCCAGGCGCTGATCCTGCGAAGCCGGCCGGAGCCCTATGTCGGCATCCATGCGATGCTCCATTTCGACGAGGCCGAGGGCGCGCGCGCTTTGCTGGGCCGGCTCGCGCCCCATATCGCATCCGCCGACAACTGGAACGAGGATCTCGATTTCTGGATAGGCGCTGCACTCAGCTTCGAGGGACTGAAGGCGCTCGGCGTTCCTGAAGCGCAGCTCAAGACATTCCCGCTCCCCTTTCAGCAGGGCATGGCGGCGCGCTCGGAGCAGCTCCGCGACTTCGGACCCAACGCGCCGGAAAACTGGGAGGACGTGTTCAAGCCGGGCAACTGCCATCTCGCGCTGACCATCTACGCGGTCGACGATGCGGCGCTCGACAAGGCGCTGGCGACCGCGCGAACCGAACTCGACCAGAGCAGCGGCGTCACCTTGATCGGCGAGCATCGCTTCGGCGCGCCGGACGGCGCGAAAAACCCGTTCGGCTTCCGGGATTCGATCTCCCAGCCCGCCGTCGAAGGCAGCGGCGTCGATCCGCTGCCCGGCGAGGAACGCGCGATCAAGGCGGGCGAGTTCATCCTTGGATACGAGAGCGAGAACGGCCAGCCGCTCGGCATGCCTGAACCTGCGGCGCTGGGAAAGAACGGCACCTTCGTCGTCCTGCGCAAGTACAACAGCCGGGTCGGCTGCTTCAACGCCTTCCTCAAGGCCCATGGCGAGACGGCGGAGGACCGCGAACGTCTTGCCGCCAAGATGTTCGGTCGCTGGCGGTCAGGCGCTCCACTGACGTTGTCGCCGGATCATGACGACCCGGACCTCGGCGCCGATCCGCAGCGCAACAACGACTTCAATTTCAAGGACGACCCCAAAGGCCGCGTCGTGCCGCTCGGCTGTCATATGCGCCGGCTCAATCCCCGCGATTCCGAGCTGACACTGCTCACCGACGTCAACATTCACCGCATCATCCGCCGTTCCTCGACCTTCGGGCCGGTTTATTCCGAGGATGTGGCGCCGAAAGACGATGCCAAAGGCGATCGCGGCCTGTTCTTCATCTTCATAAGCGCGCGCGCTTACGACACGATCGAGTTCATGCAGCAGGAATGGATCAACCGCGGCAATTTCGTCGACCTCGGCGAGGAGCGCGATCCAATCGTTGGTCTGCATGAGGAGGACGGCCGGTTCACGATCCCGCAGGCGCCTGCGCGCAAGCGCATCGACGGTGTGCAGACCTTCAATGTCATGAAGGGAGGCGAATATCTGTTCATGCCAAGCCTATCGGCGCTTAAGTGGTTGGCAGAACAACGCTAAAGCTATTCACCTGATTGTCGGTTGAGATTTGAAGTGTGCAGAGTGACCCGGAAAGTGCGGGGCTGTGCGGAAGGTTAAGTGAGTGGGAGTTGAGTTTCGGCAAGGCTGGGGATGGTTGGTCCTTGTGGCGCTTACGATTTCGACGACCGGCGATGAAATCACGTTGCTGACGTTGATGTTCCGCACTGCCGAGAACGCATCCGGCTATGCGGTGCCGACGCTGCTGACCGCGGAGCTGCTACCCGGTCTGATCGCCGCACCCTGGGCGGGCCGCTTGATCGACCGCCGGGAGGCGGCCCGCATTCTGGTCATGGTGTCAGTTCTGCAAGCGGGCGTGATAGCATTTATCGCCTATTATCCCATGTTCACGCTCGCCGGGGCCGCGCTGTTGAGCGTGCTGTTCACGATCAGCAGCGCCGCAACATTCGCGTTGATTCCAGTGCTGGCGAGCGGCTTGGAATGACCTCGCACTCGCCAATTCCCTTATGGAAATGGTTCGCAGCCTTGGAATGCTCGCTGGTCCAGTCGCTGGGGGCGTACTGGTGGGATGGATCGGATCGCGCAATGCGCTTTTAGCCGATGCCGCCAGTTATGCCCTTTTGGCCCTCGTCGTGATGGCGAGCAGGCTTCGCCGCAAGCCACAACGGGACGATCAGGAGGAAGAGACCCTGTTCGCGGACTACCTGCCGCTGCTCCGCAATCGACGGTTGATGGTGGTTACGGGTGCGCTCAGCCTCGAAGTGTTTGCGACCGCCATAGCCGACGTTGCTTTCGTGTTTCTCGTGATGGTGACGCTGGGAGCGGGCCGACCGCGTTTGGAATGCTGACGGCACTATGGGCGGTTGGGATGTTGATCGGCGCTGGGCTGGCCGAAAGGGTTATTGGCCATAGGGTCGGACTGGCGGCGTTCGGCACGGCCGCTGTCATGGGCGCGACCATGCTGTGGATCGGCCTTGCGCCGATCGGGCTGGCAATCGTTGCCGTCGCCTTCATCCTAGGCGGCGGCGCAAACAGCATCCACAACGTCGCTGTCCGAACCTTGTTCCAGTCGGAATGCCCGCCCGCCGATCATGGCAAGGTCGCCGCGATCTATGGTGCGGTGACACGCACCGCCGTAATCGGCGGCTATGTTGCTGGCGGCTTCTTTTTTGTGCCGAATGATGCGCCAACCGCCTATCTCGTGGGCGGCCTGCTGGGCGTTGTCGCGGGCTTAGTCGGATGGCGGATATTCAATCGTAGATGGAGCGCAGCACCAATCAAAGCATCGACGCGCCAAGATTGACCTGATTGTCGTGCCCCTCCGCTAACGGCTATACCAATCAGGTGGCGTGATTGAGGCGCGGTGCGGAACGGACACGATAGCGACGCCCTAATGATGTAAGGCAGAAAATATATGACCTTTCAGTTTGATCCATCATTCGATGCAGAATCACTCCACATGCCGGGAGATTCTTTGATCGAATTAGACCAGATAGAGAGTTCATTAAGGATATTGCTGCCCTCTGAGCTTCGTGATTTATTTATTGAATTCGGATCAGCGATAGTTTTCAATAAGGATGTTGAATTTCCTGCGGAAAAATGCGCCTATTCCGAAGATTCAGGAAGAATTGGCGTTTCAGTTATATATGGCCCTGCTGACGGAAGCTTAGGAATAATTCGCATAAACGAACAATTATCCATGCAGATTCCAAAAACATCTGTGGTTTTTGCGGAAATCGGTCTGGGTAATATGCTGTTAATTGACAGAATTGATGGAAAGATATCCGTATGGCTGCACGATGAAGCTCTGCCTTCTAGGGCGATAACCCCCGTATACGACAGCTTTCATGACTTTATCGATGCACTGGTAGCCTTCGATCCTCCTCCCCTGCCCAGTTTAAAGGAATTGGGATTGGACTTGAAAGCGATGGGGATAGAAGAGGAGTAGCTAGATGTTACGGTTCGGCGCTGACGGAAACCACATCATTGGCGGCGGCTCGGCCGGCTGCGTCATGGCCAACCGCCTTTCTGCTGATTCGGATAAAGCTGTCTGCCTCATCGAGGCGGGGCCGCGCGATCGCAATCCCTTCATTCACATGCCGCTTGGCGTCGGCGTCATTGCCCGCACGGGATGGGTGAACTGGAACTGTGAGACCGAAGTCGAGCCTCACCTTAACAACCGGCGGCTCTATTGGCCGCGCGGCAAGACGCTGGGTGGCAGCAGCTCGATCAATGCAATGGTCTACATTCGCGGCGATCGGGCGGACTATGAGGGCTGGGGGGCGGCCGCCGGAGCTGACTGGGACTGGCCGCGCATGCGCGAGCTTTTTATCGCGCTCGAAAACAATCAGGCTATCCACGACGAGCATCATGGCAATGCCGGGCCACTTTGCGTCTCCAATCTTGGGCGAGTGAACCCACTTACGGAAGACTTCGTCGAAGCTGGGGTGGAACTGCACTACCCGCGAAATCCCGACTTCAATGGCGTGAGCCAGGAAGGCTTTGGTGTCTATCAGGTGACCCAGAAAGACGGGCAACGGTTCAGCACGGCGCGAGCGTTTCTCGATCCGGCTCGCTCGCGCAAGAATCTCGCCATCGAAACGAACGGCCTCGTCGAACGGATACTGTTCAAGGACCGTCGCGCCATCGGGGTCCGCGTCGGCGGCCGGGACCTGCTGCTGCGCCCCGGTGGAGAGGTGATCCTTTCGGCTGGCGCGGTCAATTCGCCGCAGATTCTGATGCTGTCGGGCGTCGGCTCGGCGAGCGAACTCAGGCAGCATGGCATAGAGATCGTTCTGGATGCGCCCGAAGTCGGAGCCAATCTCGCCGATCACCTCGACTATACGGCTGTGGCAACCACGGCCGATCGCGAAGGATTTGGGGTGGCGCCCAGTTTCCTGCCTCGTGCGATACGCGGCGCATGGAGCTATTTCCTTCATCATGAAGGCGAATTGACGTCAAATGCCTCGGAGGGCGGCGCTTTCCTCAAATCCGACGCCGGCCGGGAGCGGCCCAATCTTCAATTCCATTTCCTGCCGGCGATCCTGCGTGACCTTGGCCGCAAGACAGCCTTCGGCTACGGAATGACCGTGCATGTCTGCGACCTTCTACCGAAGAGCCGCGGCAGGATCGGGCTCAAGATCGCCGATCCCACGGCTCATCCGCGCATAGAGGGCAATTATCTCAGTCATCCCGATGATGTGGGCGTCTTGCTGAATGGCGCGAAGCTAGCCCGCAAGCTCCTTCATGCGCCGGCGCTCGCCCGTCACTTGCGCGAGGAGGTGCGACCGGGACCCGCGGTCCAGACCGACGAGGCTCTGATCGACGACATCCGCGCGCGCGCTGAAACAATCTATCATCCGGTAGGAACATGCCGCATGGGCAGTGACTCGGCATCCGTGGTCGATCCGGCAGCCCGTGTACGTGGCATTGACGGTTTGCGCGTGGTCGATGCATCGATCCTGCCGTCGATCGTGTCGGGCAACACTAACGCGCCTACCATGGCGATCGCGGAAAATGTCGCGCAAATGATGATCCGGCCTTGAGGAAGAATGGCGATGAGGTTCAGTTTCGTATTGGCAGCCATGCTGCTACTTGCAGCATCTGCGTCCGTCGAGGCACAGCGCGCTTCTTTCGGAGTGTGGAAGAATCCGCAGGACAGCGTACATGTGCGAGCCCAGCCGTGCGGAAGCAGAATGTGCGGGGTCGTGGTCTGGGCAAGTGACAAAGCCAAGGCGGATGCGCGGCGCGGCGGGACAAACGATCTGGTAGGTCTGATCCTGTTTCGCGATTTTGTTCCTGAAAAGAAGGGCGTGTGGCGCGGCAGTGTTTTTGTACCCGACATCGGCCAAACCTTCTCTGGAACAATCACCACGCTCGACGATCGGCGGATGGAGGGAAAGGGGTGCCTGACAGGGCGGATCATGTGCAAATCGCAGATATGGACGAAAGTGAACTGAAATCCGTCCAATCATCGTCTGACCGAGAGCGGCAAGCCAAGGATTTTAATAAGACACATCAAAAGCTTCTACGATAAATTGAAGAGGCGCGGAGCAGGAAACGGGCATGGCGACAGCGATGTGTGCAGCCGCCACGGGATCAATTCGGCGACGGGCATGCGACTTGGTCAGCGTAAGCAGGCGGATAATCCGTTATTGATCGTCGCGGCCAGAAGACGGTCCGCTGCGGCAGCGGCTGCACGAACAGATTAACCTAATGGAAATCACACGATAAGCGCCCCGCCTGATGCGCCCGACGACACATTCCGCCGCTAGCAGGCATCCCCCCGGAAATTCCAGCAATCTACGCACGCCCAAAATCCGTAGCGTCCGATAAACTCTGCCGGAAAGGAGGACTGTCCCACAACAAGCTATCAGGGGTTTTCCGACATGCTTATAGGCTACATGCGCGTCTCTTCCACAGATGACCGGCAATCGGTCGATCTTCAGCGCGATGCGCTGATCGCAGCCGGCGTCGATAGCCGGCATCTCTATTCCGACAAGGCATCCGGCGCTCGCGAGGACCGGGCGAGCCTGCGGGCCTGCCTCGAATATCTCGCAGCCGGCGATACGCTGGTCGTGTGGAAACTGGATCGGCTCGGCCGCTCCCTGCCGCATTTGCTGTCGATCCTGACCGATCTCAGGGAGCGTGACGTGTCATTCCGGTCATTGACCGAGCAGATGGACACGGGAACGCCGCATGGCGAGCTGCTGTTTTCGCTGTTCGGCGCGCTGGCCCAGTATGAACGGGCATTGACGCGCGAGCGCATCATGGCAGGCCTTGCGGCCGCCAGACGGCGCGGGCGCTACGGTGGCCGCCCGCGAACGATCGATGCGGAAAAGCTCGATCAGATCACCGCCGCCCTTGCCGGTGGCGCTAGCAAGTCGTCGATCAGCCGCACGTTCAACGTGCCCCGATCGACCCTCGCAGATACGCTCGCGCGGGCCGGATGGCTCAAACCGCCGCGCCTTGCGTAACGACAAGAACATAATTATATTTCCGTAATGCCATCCATGCGCTTCTCCTGGCATCCGGCCAAAGCCGAGAGCAATCTGAAGAAGCACGGCGTCAGCTTTGCGATCGCTACTCGTGCGTTCACAGATCCTTTCGCGCTGAGCGATCAGGATCGGATCGAAGGTGGCGAGCGACGATGGCAAACCTTGGGCCTCGTGGAAGGGCATCTGCTCCTCCTCGTGGCCCACACTGTCGTCGAGCAAGACGATGACGGCGAGTATGTGGAGATCATTCATATCATTTCGGCTCGAAAGGCCGATCGAACGGAAAGGCGACGTTATGAAGAAGAAAGACGCTGATACCGTCCGTTTCCAACTCGATCCGGACAATCTGCCGCCGTTGACCGAAGCGCAACAGGCCGAACTGGATGCCCTGCAGGCGATGCCGGATAGCGGGATCGACTATAGCGACTCTCCGGCGCTGACAGAGGATTTCTGGCGGAACGGGCAGCGTGGGCGCTTCTATAAGCCCATCAAGCAGCAGGTGACGGCACGCCTTGATGCTGATGTGCTCGCCTGGCTCAAATCGCAGGGTAAGGGCTACCAAGCCCGCATGAACGCCATACTTCGCCGTGAGATGCTGGCGACCGCCAGAAGGCAGGAAAAGCCACGTTAATTTAGATAGTTAGGCTATCGGTTATCGTGATATAGTCGTACATGGATTTACCCCAGAAAGCGTTTGGCAAGTCGGATCAGACGCGCTGCCCGGCCCGAATAGGGAGGAAAGACGAGAGGCAGAGCGGAGAAGCGGTTCTGGAGAACGGCGCGCTCATGACTGAAAGTCCGGAACCCGTGATGGCCATGTGCCGCCCCGATCCCGGAATTGTTCACACCGCCGAACGGCAGATGATCGTGGACGTATTGGACGATGGTAAGGTTGACGCCTGCACTGCCGGAAGTCGTGGCCGCCAGGATATGATCCACTCTCGCCCGGTCACGATCGAACACATAAAGCGCCAGCGGCTTGGGTCTTGCGTTGATCCGACCGATCACGGTTTCAATGTCATCATAGGTCAGGACCGGCAGGACGGGACCGAATATCTCCTCATGGTCGATCGCCGCCTCGGGAGCGATCGCTTCCAGCACTGTGGGCGCCAGCGCCCTTCCCTGCCTTTCGCCGCCGACAATGATCCGCCCGCCCGTGGCCAGGGCATCCGCAATCAGGTCCCCCAGTCTGTCCGCATGGCGATCATTGACGATCCTTGCGAGATAGGGGCTCGTCATGCCCGAACCATAAGCGGCGGCGATCCGGCGGCGCAGCGCTTCCACGAACCGGTCGCGGATCGAAGCGTGGACGAACACATGATCGGGCGCGATGCAGGTTTGACCGGCATTGGAGAATTTGCCGAAGGCGATCCAACTGGCGGCCGTCTCTATGTCGGCATCCGGTCCCACGATCGTGGGCGACTTGCCACCCAGTTCCAGCGTAACGGAGGTCAGGTGGCGGGAGGCTGCCTGCATTACGACTTTCCCGACCTCGGGGCTGCCGGTGAAGAAGATATGATCGAAGGGCAGCGCGAGCAGGGCCTGAGACATCTCCTTCCCGCCGAGGGCGACGGTAACCAAGTCTGGCGGAAATGTGTCGGCGATCAGCCGCGCGATGACGCCCGAGGTAGCAGGTGTCATCTCCGAAGGCTTCAGGATAGCGCTGTTGCCGGCAGCAAGGCAGGAGACAAGCGGCCCCAGGCAGAGATTGAATGGGTAATTCCAGGGCGCGATGATAAGGCACACGCCGCGTGGCTGCGGCACGATCCGTCCGGCCGTGCCGAAACCGATCAATGTCGGTCCGACATGGACTGGCCGCATCCATCGGCGCAGATTACGACGGCTGTGGCGGATTTCCTGCATGACCGGAAGAATTTCCGTCAGAAACACTTCGGCCTCCGGCTTGCCGAAGTCGGTCGCCATGGCCTGGACGATCTCCCCTTCGAACTTTCGTATGGCAGCCGCGAGGCGCGCCAGCGCAGCGCGTCTTTCAGCAAGGCCAAAGCGCATCCGGCGCTCGTCCGACATTGCCTTTTGCGCGGTGAAGAGCATTTCCACCGGGCGGCCATCACAGGGTTCCTGCGAAATCGAATGGCTCTCTTCAATCATTTCATTCTCGTCGAAAACATGACCTTCGCGCGAGTCTTACGAGCGCAAAAGCAATAGGGAACTACACGAACATGTAGTATCGACCCGACATGGGCCTGGGAACCGAATGGACTCCAACGCTGCTTTCGCGACTGGCGGAAACGGCACTTCGCCGTGTGGAATTGACCGCGCGCGTCAGCCTGCTGCGCGCACCTTGCGGCTACGGCAAATCGGCGACGCTCGCGGCCGGTTGGAAGGAGGCGGCGGACACTGGTCGCCCGGCGCTTTGGGCAAGTCTTGCAAGCGACGACACAAAGAAGGGCACCCTGCGTCGCCTCGCCTTTCAGGCCGGAACCGCCGCGGACATCGAGTCCATTCTCCAATGGATATGGCATCAGGACAGGCCCGGGATTATTTGCCTCGATGATGTTCAGGAAGCGCCGCATCTCGAAACGCTGACAAGAGACATGATGGATGCTCTTCCCGATGATTGGCGAGCGGTCCTTGCAACCTCCGCCCCCTGGGGATTTGGCGTCCTCAACGCTGACTGGCAGGAAGTCGGCCCCGATGCCCTGGCCTGCCGCGCCCAGGATCTGAAGGAATTGATCCGGGTCCCTTCAGCCCTCGACCGGATCATATCGGACACACAGGGTTGGCCCGCATTGTGCCGCATCGCGGGCCGTGTATCCTACCGGATGCAGCCACTGCATTTATGGCCCGAGATCATCTGTTATCTCGATCAGATGGTGTTGGCGCCCTTATCGCCCGCTCTGCGCACATGGCTGAAAAAGGCGGCATTAATCGCTCCCCTCGATGCCGAAAGCCACGATTTTGCCCTGCGCGTCCACGACGGCGCGCAATGGATCGCACGTGCGCAACGCGAATGCCTCCTATTGAGGCCGGACAGTGACGGAATGTTTGCGCTCAATCCGGCGCTGCGACACCATCTTGCCTTGAGCGGACAGTCGCAGCTTCGTTCCTCTCCAAGCCATCTTCTAAAACGTGCGGCTTTTCATCACTGGCGCGCCGGCCGGCCAGCGCAAACGATAGCGCTTTCGCTGCGGGCCGGCGATCCGGCCTGGGCGCGGGGGCTGGGCGGTGAGATCGTCATGGATGTCGCCCTGCGACAAGGCCGTATCGATGAGTTGGCCCATTGGCTCGAGGGCGTGCCCGACACAGCGTTGCTGACCAATCCCATGGCTGGCCTGGGAAAGATATGGGCCCTTTCCTTCCAGCAGCAGCAGCATGCAGGGGCGACGCACCTTTTGAAGTTGCTGTCACGCACGGATGCGCATGAGGAATTGCTGACGCTGCTCGGTGCGACGACAGCGGCGCTGAGGGACGATGTCGTCCGGGCGGAAATGCTCTGCCGGCAATGGCTCGAGCTGCACGCCCGGGAAAATCCGATGATGAAGGCCTCCGCCCTGGCCTGCCTCGCGAGCATCGTGGCGAGCCAGTCGAACGCGGCCGAGTTCGCGGCACTACGTCCCCTACTGGATCAAGCCTGTGCCCTGGCCGATCAGGGCTTTGCCCGCGACTGGGCAAAGATTGCCGAAGTGCTGCTCCTGCTGACGCAGGGGCAGATCATTCCCGCACGAAATAGGATCGACGCGCATCTGACGGATATGGTCTCCCCGGTCGCCGAGCAGACGCTGAAAACATTGCGCCTCGCTGTGCTGGCCGAAAGCGGCGTGCCTCTGGCAGAACTGGAATGGCCGTTGCTTTTCTGCGACCAGATCGTCGACGTCCGCATTCATACGGCACGGGCCATATTACGGGCCGCTCGTCTGGCCGGAGATGCGGACCTCTGCGAAAAAATCCTGACCGAACTGGACGTGAAAGCCGTACGCGACCACATGCCGCGACTGCAACTCATGGCCGATATCCTGACTGCGGAACATGAAATCGCGTCGGGTCGATCGGTCACCATCCCCAATATTCCCAGGAACGACGCCATCACTTCGGCTCACCTCGCCATTGCGGACGTCGAGTGCATGCTTCTGTCTGCGACGCGGGCGCTTGCCGACGGGAAGGATCACCTCGCGCGCCAATTGACGGACCGTATCCTGGCCCGCATCCGCAGGGCAGGATGGCAACATATCATACTCAAAACCCTCATGCTGCGTTCGGTGCTGCATCTACGTAAAGAGGCGCTGCAACTTTCCATACGGTCAGCGGAAGAGGCCTCGGAAATTCGCGACAGCACAGGACTGAAGGAAACAGCGCGGGAGTTCCGGAATATCCTGGAGCATATTCACGCGGGATGGGCCGTAAAGGCGAGGTTTGATCGGTCCGCAGCACAACATCACTTGCCGAGTTCACAACATACCGAAGGATCCGACCTGTCTCGCCGCCAACTCCATATCCTCGGCCTGGCGCGGGATGGTCTTACGAGCGCGGAGATCGCCAACATATTGGGTATCGGCGAAGATGGCGTAAAATGGCATTTTCGCGCGATCTTCAAGTGTCTCGCTGTCAACAGGCGCACCCAGGCCGTCGCCACGGCGATACAGCGCGGTCTCCTTCACTAAACGATCTCCCACGTCACAAATAGAGGCAGGCATGCTGTTGCGCGGCCTCCCGCAAGGCAAGATCAGCAATCCATTCTTAGTCGACTCTCGTTGCCGCCCTCGCCAGCATGAGATCCACGAGAAAGTCCAGAAGCTCTCCGCTTGCGACCTCGTGCGGTTCGAGCAGGCCCTGGAACATGCTTCCCTCGTGGACAGCCAGGATCAGTCGCGCGATGCGCGGGAGGCCCCGGGCAACGATGCGGGAGTCCTCGCGAAGGATGTCGGCGAGCGCGCCCTCGATGATGGCGAGGATCCGTCCTTGCCGTTCGGCATAGTGGCTCGCCATGGCAGGATGGCGTAGGGCATAGAGGCCGAACTCGGCCTGGAGCAGATACCAGTCCCGATCGAACGGATAGCTGGCGATAAAGGCCTTGAGGAAATTGTCGGCCGTCGAGCCGGGCATGGACAGGGCGCAAGCGGTCGCCTCCTCCAGCCTCGACTGCAAGCGCTCGATCACCCGGTCATAGAGGGCGAAGAACAATTCGTCCTTGGATCGGAAGCTGGAATTATAGGCCCCCCGGCTCAGACCGACGCGCTCGCAAATATCTTCCTGGGTGGAGCCATGGAAGCCACGTTCGGCGAAGGCCTCGAGAGCGCCATCCAGGATGCGCTCCCGGGTCTGCGCCCGGGTCGGGCGCGTTCGTGCCGGGCGGCGGCTCACGGGATCACGGGCGGGAGCATTTCGATACAAATATGTATTGAGTCGGTTGGATGTCAACGTTACCGTGCGGGAGCAGGAGACGTTCTTCATGACCTTGCGATGTTCGATGCTGGTTGCCGCGCTGGCGACTGCGGTCTGTCAGGGCGCGCAGGCGCAAACGATCGACAGGCTTGATCTCGATTATCGAAGCGCCCAGGCGAGGCTGCTCGAGCGGTCGGACGCGATCCAGGGCGCCGACGCCGATGTGCGCAGCAAGGAGGCCCAGAAAGGCTCCACGAGCACGTTGCGGCGTCCGACCGTCGAGTTCGAAGGACAGATGATCCGCTATCAGAAAACCCTCTATCTGCCGCTCGGCCCGCTGGCGGACGTGGCCCAGGATTATTCCATCTCTGACCCCCTGCGCTTCGAGATCGAGCGCACCAGCACCCGGCCGATCGTGACGGCGACGCTGCCGCTCTATTCCGGCGGCCAGATTCCCGCCGCCCAGGCGGGCGCCGCGGCGCAACTGGGACAGTCGCGCGCCGAACGCCAGATCGTCATCGACAACGGTCTGTTGCAGATGACCCAGCTCTATTTCGGCCAGCAGTTGCTCGAGCGCGTGCGCGATGTTCGCCGTGATGCGCTTGCGGGATTAGAGCGGCAT
>NZ_DJDV01000118.1:21049-43391 GCF_002431195.1 Sphingobium sp. UBA5915
CCTCAAGCTCGAACAGGAAGGGTTCATAAGCCGGGCCCAACGCCTCCAGGCGCAGGTAGCGCGCGACGACGCCGCGCGCGAACTGGAAAAGGCGCAGGCCGATCTCGCGAGTGCGCAGGTAGCGCTTGCCGGCGCGCTGCGGGCGCCGTCCGGCGTCGATCCCGTCTCCCCGATCTTCGTCATCCGTCAGCCGCTCCGTTCGCTCGACACCTATGTGGACGCGGCCCTGCGCGCCCATCCCCAACTGGATCGGCTCGGCGCGCTGGAAGACCAGGCTGAAGCGGGGGTGGCCCTTCAGCGCGCCAAGCTCCGGCCTACGATCTATGGCTTCGCCCAGTATAATTTCGATCGGCGCGACACGCTGTTGACGGATCCCGACTGGTCGATGGGCGTGGGGCTGCGCTACACGCTCTTCTCCGGTGTGGGCCGCTCGCAAGCGGTGCAGGCCGCGCGGGAAACGGTGACGCAAGCCAATGCGGGCCTGCGCGAAGCCCGCACCCAGATCGAAATCGGCGTCACGCGGTCCTGGAACGATGCGGAAGCCGCGCGACGGCGGTTTGAGCTGACCGACACGGCCATCACTGCGGCGCAGGAGAATCTGCGGGTCCAGACCCTCGGCTATCAGGAGCAGCAGACAACCTCGCTCGACGTGATCGATGCGCAGCTCGGTCTTGCCCGCTCCCGGATCCAGCGCGCCCAGGCCGGATATGATTTCGTTGTCGCGCTCGCCCAGCTTCTCCACGTCAGCGGTCAGATCGCCACATTGCCGGACTATATCGACCAGGGTGAAAGGGTCACGCCATGACCGCCACATCGGAAACCCTGGTCACCCCGGACGAGACGGCTCCGCCGGTTCCGACCGGGCGGAAGCGCAAGTTGCTGCCGCTCATTGCTTTCCTCGTCGTGGTCATTCTCGGCCTCGGTCTCTGGCTGGCCTATCGCCCGGTTCCCGATCAGCTCCAGGGCATGGTCGAGGCCCGCGAACTGCGGATCACGAGCAAGGTCTCGGCTCGGATCACGGCCTTTCATGTCGAGGAAGGCCAGCCGGTGAAGACGGGACAGCTGCTCTATACGCTCGACAGTCCCGAGGTCGAAGCCCGCTCCGAACAGGCCGGCGGCGCGCTCGCCGCCGCGCAGGCGAATGCGGACAAGGCCGATGAAGGCGCACGGCCGGAGGATATCCGGGCTGCCGAGGCCCAGTGGCGACGCGCGCAGGCGGCGGCGGACCTCGCCCAGACCACCTATCAGCGCACCGAGCGCCTCTTTGAACAGGGTGTGCTGGCGGGGCAGAAACGCGACGAGAGCCGCGCAAACGCCCTGGCCTCCAATGAAGCGGCCCGAGCGGCGCGCGCGCAATATGATCTGGCGCTGGCCGGGGCGCGGCGACAGGATCGGCAGGCCGCGAGCGGACAGGTGCGCCAGGCGCGCGGCGCCCTGGCCGAAGTCGAGGCGGCCGAGAAGGAAACCCGGGTGTTCGCGCCGTCGGACGGTGAGATCGGACGCAGGCTGGCGCAGTCGGGCGAACTCGTGCCGCAGGGATTTCCCGTCTTCGTCCTGACCGACATCGATCATCCCTGGGTGACGCTCACCCTGAGAGAAGATCAGTTCAGTGCGATCCGCCGGGGACGGGTCCTGACCGGCCGCATACCTGCGCTCGGCGATCGTTGCGCCCAGTTTCGGGTCTTCTACATCGCGCCCGCCGGCGATTTCGCGACATGGCGCGCGACCCGCCAGTCGAGCGGCTTTGACGTGAAGAGCTTTGACGTGCGCCTGTCGCCCGTGTCGCGGGTCGATGGGCTGCGCCCCGGCATGACGGTCCTGTTCGACTGGCCGCAATGATCCGGGCCTTCGTCGATAGCGCCCGGCGCGAAACCGCCTTCCTGCGCGGCAGCGTCTGGGATCTGGCGCTGGTCACCTGGCTGCCTCTGCTGCTGCTGGCGATCCTCGCGGTCCAGTTGTCGGCAGGCGTCATGCGGAACCTGCCGATCGTCGTGGTCGACGAGGACGGCGGCGGCGTCGCGCGCGACCTCACCCGCAAGCTGGAGGCGTCACCCGGGCTCAAGGTCGCGGCGCGGCCACCGGACATGGCACAGGCCGAGCATCTGGTCCGCTCCAACGCCGCCTATGCCGTGGTCCTGATCCCGCGTGATCTCGAGCGCACCGTGCTGCGCGGCGAGACCGGCAAGATCCTCCTCTTCTACAATGCGAGCTATTCCACGCCCTCGGGTTCGGTGTTGCGTGAAGTCGGCACCGTGGTCCAGGCCCACGCAAAGGCCTTGGCCGGGGAGCAAAGCGCCGCGATCGCCGGTCCCGCGCGTGTGCGGCCGCAGCCGGTGAGCGTGCAGAGCCGGATCCTCTACAACCCGCAGGCCAGTTACGAGCTGCAACTCGTCGCCCTGATCCACCCCGCACTCCTGCACCTGCTGTTCATGATCGCGGTCGTGAGCGCGCTCGGTCGCGAGCTGCGGGACGGGACCATCGGAGCATGGCTTGCAGGGCCTCGAGGCGAGGCGGTCGCCGCCGTCGCCGGCAAGATCGCGCCCTATATCCTCATCTTCCTGCTCTGGGGGGCGCTTGCGACCGGCTATCTCGCGGTCTACCGGGGCTGGCCCGTGCAAGGGAGCGTGGCGATGCTGATGGGCGGCTATCTCGCCCTCTATCTCGCCTATGCGGGCATGGCCTTGTTCATCGTCGGGGCCACCCTTTCCATGGGGCAGGCGCTGTCGATGACCGCCCTCTATGCGGGCGCTTCCTTCGCCTTCGCCGGGGCGATCTTCCCGATCGAGTCGGCCTCCGCCTTCGCCCGGCTATGGAGCGCGCTGCTGCCTTTTACCCGCTTCGCGCGGCTGGTCGCGGAGCAATGGATGATCGGCGCACCCGTGCTCGCATCTCTTGGATCGATCCTGGCGCTGTTTGCCTTTCTCGTCGTCGGCTCGGGCGCCGGGCTGCCGCGCTATGTCTCGGCGCGGATGAGCCCGGAGGTCTGGGGACGACGATGATCGGCCCCGCCTTCCTCGCTACCTTCCGCGCCGTTCTCTCCGACCGCTCCGCCTTCATGCTGATCGTCGTGTCGACGATCCTCTATTCCTTCTTCTACCCTTCAGCCTATTCCGGGGAGGTCGCGGTCCGCATTCCGGTGGCCGTCGTCGATCTCGACGACAGCGGCGCAAGCCGCAGTCTCGTGCGCCGGATCGCAGCGCTCCAGCAGGCCGATCTTGCCGCGCGCCCGGCCTCTCCAGGAGCCGCCCGGCTCTGGCTCGAGACGACCGGCGCAGGGGCCGTGGTCATCATCCCCGAGGGGTTCGAGCGACATATTCTGAACGGCGCCCAGGGCACGGTCGCGCTCTACGGCAACGGCGCCTATCTGCTGCGCAGCAGCACGGCGCTGTCAGGCATCGGCCTGGCGGTCACCACGATCGCCGGCGAGGCGGCGAGCGATCAGGCCATGGCGCAGGGCGCACCCGCCCGCCCTGCCCTGTCGCTCGTTCAGCGCCCGCTGTTCAACACGCGCGAAGGCTATGGCAGCACGGTGTTCCCCGGGGTCGGCTTCCTCATCATTCACCAGACCCTGCTGATGGGCCTGACGATGCTCGCCGCCACCCTGCGCGAGACACTGGGACGCTTTCGTCTGCCCTCGCGCACCCTTATCGGAATTGCCCTGGCCTTCTTCGTGATCGGCTGGGCCGACGTGGCCTATTATGCGGGTTTTGTGTTCTGGTTTCAGGACTATCCCCGCGCCGCCGGCTCTCCTGGCGCCTTGATCGTGGGCGGCAGTTTGTTCGTGGGCGCGACTGTGGCGGCGGCGCTTGCGCTGGCCAGCCTCTTCCGGACACGGGAACGACCCCTGCAACTGTGGATGGGCACGTCGCTCGCCATCTTCTTCCTCGCGGGTCTCTCCTGGCCGGCGGAGGCGACGCCGGCCTGGCTGGCGCTCCTCGCGCGCCTCCTGCCAACCACCGCGGGCATTCATCTCATGGTCGGGCTCAATCAGATGGGCGCGAGCCTTGCCGAGCAGACGCGGGAGGTGCTCAACCTCGCCATCCTCATTCTGGTCTACGGAGGCCTGGCCTGGTGGCGCTTCACGAAGATTTCCGCGCCGGACCTTCAGCCTCTCAAGCCTGACTGACGCCTCAATGGAACGAGATCGTCAGGGGCACCCCAAGTGCAACCCTCTCGCCCCGGCCGACGCGACCTTGGCGCAACCCAGGGGGAGGTGTTCGAAGCGGACCTCTGCAGGGCTTCATCAGATAGAGATCACTGAGATGGGGATAAACCGGAGGCTGCCTCGACTATTGCTCTGCTTTCGCCGCCGCGAGGATCGCGGCCTCTACCGGCGCCCAGGTGGGGTCCGCAGGCGAAAGCATGTTGAAGTGGCCCGCATTCTCCAGGGTGATCACCGTCGCCTTATCGCCGGCCGACTGTGCGGCTGCTGCATAGGCTTGCGCGGCTGAAGGCTCCAGCACGACGGAAGCGACCATGAATTGAGGCACGGCCAGAGGCAGCCATTCGATCGGATTTGCCTGACGGTAGCGGCCCGCCTGTGCGTCAGGAGCGCCCCCGAACAGGTTGACGAAGATCGGGCGGCCGCAAATCTCCTTGTCGAACCCGTACAGGGTTCGCAGGTCGCCTGGGCCGTCGATGGCGACCGCGGCGGAAACCTTCAGTGGATCAGCGCCGCGGACCTCGCTGTCGGCAGGCAATCTGGGACGGGCCGCCAGCCACAGGGCAGCGTGGGCGCCGGCCGAATGTCCCACCGTCACCACATGCTTCAGGTCCAGAGGCTGGGTTCGTGCCAGCACCCTCAAGTGATCGAGCGCCGCTCCCCAATCCTGGAAGGTCCCAGGCCACCCGCCGCGGGTGTCACCAACCTGTCGATACTCTATATTCCATGTCGCCACGCCCTTGTCCGTCAAGGCGCTCGCCAACGGCGCCGTGCCTGCCAGTGTCTCATAGCCTTTGGTCCAGCAGCCACCGTGAATGACCATGACGACGGGAAACGGGCCAGGACCTGCAGGCAAGCGCAGTTCACCGATCTGCAGAGGATCAGGACCATAGGCCTCGACGAGCGTCGGAGCGGTGACGGGAAGGGCGTGGAGTTGGGGCGGTCCGATCAGCGCATGTTGGTTATCCGACGGCGTCTGCGCCCAAGCGGTGCTCGTGACAATCAAGACTGTAGCCAGGCCTAATGAACGGTATCGCATGATCTACCTCTTTCATGCATCTTCCCGCTCCGACGTTACCAGCCAGTTCGTCAAATGTGAGAAGACAGCGATTCGTCATTAGATAACATGGTTCGATATATTCTTTTCGGAAACACCATTCCGTCATCGAGTGGGCAAAGCGATAGATGAAATCCCGTTTCTGGCGCAAAGCATATGGCGGCTATGCGCGATCACGGTAGCCTTGATCATGGAAGTGATACGTCAGGCGACCAAAGAGCTATCTAGATTTCATTGTCGTCGTGAATTGCGGTTTCAGAGGATCGTGGGTTTTATCTCACTTGGCTATCCATGCTTCGACCAGCTTGACCGCATCCTCTACTGTTTTGACCTCACCGGCGGCTTCATCCGGGATAGTGAGTCCGAATTCGTCTTCAAGCGCCATCACAACTTCCAGCACATCGAGACTATCCACGCCGATGTCATCGTAGAAAGACGAAGCAGGGGCAATCTGATCCGGATAGACGCCGAGCTGACGGCTAATGATCCTGAAAACTCGGGGAGCGATTTCTTCCATCACAAAGCCCTCGCGCGGACACTATCGGCTAGGAAACAGGGCAGATTCTCGTAAACTCAATCATCGCAGAGCAACGATATTGTCCTGCGGCCAGTAAATTCATCATGCCTTGCTGAGCATTTTCTCGGCGCTCGTTTTCACAAAATCCGAAATCTGTCCTGACATCATTTTGAGGAACAGCGGTACGCTGACGTCGCCGCGAATCTCGCTATCCTCAATGTCGAGTTGCACCGGGATATTCTGCCCCATCGCCCCGATGACCAAGTGTAGTGCGTAGTCCGATACCCACTCGGAACTGAGCGAACCGCCTCCCGGGATATGCGCTGCCAGCTTGGGCAGGCCGGCCTCGATCCTGCTCTTCGCTTCGATTTTACCAAGGCTGTGCGGGATAACGACTTCCATATCTTCTTTCCTGTTCAGGCCGCCCGATCGACGAGCAGCAAGGTCGATGTCGCGGAGGCATAGAGTTTGCCGGCCATGTCGATCAGACGCGCCTCGGTATGCGCCACCCTCTTGCCCATCGACACCACCTGGCCGATTGCACGGACCATCCCGACCCTGTCGGTCAAGGGCGCATGATAGGCGACCTTGAGTTCGAGCGTGACGCAGTTGATGGGCACTTGGGCCGCGGAGTTCGCCGCGATGCCGCAGGCCGAATCCAGCAGCGTCGCGGCATAGCCACCATGGGCGATGCCCATGAAATTGTAGGTCTGCGAGGTGGGCGTCGCGACAAAGACGACCTTCCCCTCCTCCGCCTCAAGCAGATCGATGTCGAACAGGTCCATCATGGGCGGCCGGGTGCCGGCCGCCATGAACTGTTCGAT
Source organism: Sphingobium sp. UBA5915 (assembly GCF_002431195.1). Taxonomy (NCBI): domain Bacteria; kingdom Pseudomonadati; phylum Pseudomonadota; class Alphaproteobacteria; order Sphingomonadales; family Sphingobiaceae; genus Sphingobium; species Sphingobium sp. UBA5915. The sequence continues at coordinate 27,610 of NZ_DJDV01000118.1, forward strand.
CTCTTCCAGACCGGTCATCGCTTACCTCAAAGCTTTTCGGTCAGTTCAGGAACGATCTTGAAGAGGTCGCCGACCAGGCCGATATCGGCGACCTGGAAGATGGGCGCGTCCTCATCCTTGTTGATCGCGATGATGGTCTTGCTATCCTTCATGCCAGCAAGGTGCTGAATCGCACCCGATATGCCGACGGCGACATAGACTTCCGGCGCCACGATCTTGCCGGTCTGGCCGACCTGAAAATCGTTGGGCGCATAGCCAGCATCGACCGCCGCGCGGCTTGCGCCCACACCCGCGCCCAGCTTGTCGGCCAGCGGATCGATCACGCCATGAAACTGCCCGGCCGAGCCCAGCGCTCGCCCGCCCGAGACGATGATTTTGGCCGAGGTGAGTTCCGGGCGCTCGGACTGGGCGATCTCGGCACCCACGAAGCTGGAAAGTCCCGCATCCGTGCCCGTCGCAGCCTCGATACTGGCCGAGCCACCCTCGCGGGCCGCCTTCTCGAAGGCTGTGCCACGCACCGTGATAACCTTCTTTGCATCAGACGACTGGACCGTCGCGATCGCATTTCCCGCGTAGATGGGACGCGTGAACGTGTCAGCGCTTTCCACCGACAGGATGTCGCTGACCTGCATCACATCAAGCAAGGCCGCCACGCGCGGCGCGATGTTCTTGCCATTCGAAGTGGAAGGCGCCACGAACGCGTCATAGCCGCGCATCAGGTCCGCGACGGCCGGCGCGACATTCTCGGGCAAAGCGTGTTTGAACGCCGCATCGTCGAACGTTACGACTTTGGCGACACCCGCGACCTTCGCAGCAGCCTCGGCCACGCCGCCGATGCCCGCACCGGCAACCAGCAGATGGACCTCACCAAGTTTGGCAGCGGCGGTGACGGCCGATAGCGTCGCATCCTTGACCGACGCATTGTCATGTTCAACCCAGACGAGCGTATTCATAACTTATTCTCCGAGAAATCCGCCCCCGCTTCATCTCTGTGCGCACAGGATGAAGCGGGGTGCGCCGTCACTTGCATGGGAGAGGTTCGGCAAGTTCGGCGCGTTTGAAAGTTTATCAAATCGCCATTTCCTTGAGCCTGGCGACCAATTCATCGACGTCGGCCACCTTGATGCCCGCCGAGCGCTTGGGGGGTTCGGTCACCTTGAGCGTCTTGAGGCGCGAGGCGATCTCAACACCGAGATCGGCCGGCGTCTTCGTCGCCAGCGGCTTGGATTTGGCCTTCATGATATTGGGCAGGCTCGCATAGCGCGGTTCGTTGAGACGCAGATCGGTCGTCACGATCGCCGGCAGTTTGAGGCTTACGGTCTCCAGACCGCCATCCACCTCACGGGTCACCGCGACAGTCTCGCCCGATACTTCGACCTTGCTGGCGAATGTGCCCTGCCCCCAACCGAGAAGGGCTGCCAGCATCTGGCCGGTCTGATTGGCATCATCGTCGATGGCCTGCTTGCCGAGGATCACCAGGCCCGGAGCCTCCTCGGTGGCGATGGCCTTCAGGATCTTGGCGACGGCGAGCGGCTCGACCTCATCGTCAGTCTGGACGAGGATCGCGCGGTCGGCCCCCATGGCGAGCGCGGTGCGCAGCGTTTCCTGCGCCTTGGCGACGCCGATCGACACCACCACGATTTCGGTCGCGACTCCCTTTTCCTTGAGGCGGATAGCCTCTTCGACGGCGATCTCGTCGAACGGGTTCATCGACATTTTCACGTTCGCCAAATCGACGCCCGTCCCATCCGCCTTCACGCGCGGTTTCACATTATAATCGATAACCCGCTTGACGGGCACAAGCACCTTCATGGATCAATCCTACTCTGATTGTAATGCCGCCTGATATTCGGCAATGAGTCTCTCACAGATGGATCGGGCCGGTTGGACGGCAGTGGTAGCGCCGACACCGTGGCCTGCCGACCAGATCGTCTTCCAGGCCTTGGCCTCCTCCGAAACCGAAAGCGCGCCATGTGGCTCAGGGAGAGTCGCGGCTTCCAGCGAGGGCCGGAGAAAATTGGCCCCGACGCCGGTGACCCGGTCCGTATAGACGATATCCGCTGGTCCGGCCCCGATCACCATGTCTTTCTGTGCCGGCGAGGCGAGACTCTCTTCCGACGCGATGAAGTGGGATCCGATATAGGCAAGATCGGCCCCCATCATCTGCGCGGCCGCGATCTGGTGGCCGCGCGTGATGGCGCCGGAAAGCGCCAGCGGCCCCTGGAAGAAGCGCCGTATCTCGTCAACCAGTGCGAACGGGCTCATCGTGCCGGCATGTCCCCCCGCGCCGGCAGCGACCGCGATCAGACCGTCGACGCCAGCTTCGAGCGCCTTTTCCGCATGACGCACGTTCGTCACGTCGTGAAAGACCAGCCCGCCATAGCCCTGAACCACCTGGACAAGATCCGCGACGGCGCCGAGCGAGGTGATGACCAATGGCACATGGTGCCGAACGATCAGTTCCAGATCGGCGTCGAGCCTCGGATTGCTCTTATGGACGATGAGGTTGACGCCGAAGGGCGCCGCTCCCGGCATGGGAGCCAGCCGCTCCTCGATTTCATCCAGCCATTCACCGAAACCTTCGCTGGTCCGCTGATTGAGCGCCGGGAACGTGCCAAGCAGTCCCGCCTCGCAGCAACTGACGACAAGGTCCGGTCCCGACACAAGGAACATCGGCGCAACGATGGCTGGAATGGCCAGCCGCTTTTCGAGGCTTGCCGGAAGCGTCAAAACACGTCGTCTTCCAGCGCCATCAGCGACTTCTTGCCCGCCTTGATCGCCAGGAAGCTGGCCGTCGCCTGCGGCAGGATGCGCTCGAAGAAGAACGTCGCCGTCTTGATCTTGGCATCGTAGAAGCGCTTGTCCTCGCTGCCGAAGAAGAGCTGCAAGCCTGCAATCTTGGTCGCCTTGGCAAAGCAATAGCCCATGGCCACCAGGCCCATCAGACGCAGATAGTCCGCCGACGCCGCGCCCGCCTCTTCGGGATCCTTGAGTGCCCGCTGCGCGACCGTGGCCGTCGAAAGCTGCAGCGCCCCGAACGCCTTGGCGAGCGCCTCGACCATCGGCTTCATCGGTCCGTCGACGTTGTTTTCCTCGATGAAAGCCGACACCGGATGGAAGAAGCTGCGCAGATAGCGGCCCATATGGGCGCCGAGCTTGCGGCCGACGAGATCGAGCGCCTGAACGCCGTTCGTCCCCTCATAGATCATGGTGATCCGGGCATCACGGGCATATTGCTCGACGCCGCTTTCGCGGATGTAGCCGTGGCCGCCATAGCATTGGACAGCGAGGTTCGCACTGTCGAACGCAAGGTCGGTGAAGAGCGCTTTGACGACGGGGGTCATGAGCGCGATGAAGTCACTCGCACGCTGGCGCACTTCGGGTTCGGGAGAATGTTTTTCCGCGTCCAGCGCGCGCGAGACCCAGGCCGAGAGCGCCCGGCACCCCTCATTATAGGCCCGCATCGTCATCAACATGCGGCGAACATCGGGATGGACGATGATCGGATCGGCAGCCTGTTCGGGATATTTGGGGCCCGAGAGCGCCCGGCCCTGAATACGGTCCTTCGCATACCAGGCGGCCGCCTGATACGCGGCTTCACCGACACCGAGGCCCTGAATGCCGACAGAGACGCGCTCAGTGTTCATCATCGTGAACATGGCGGCCATGCCCTTGCCCGGCTCGCCGACCAGCCAACCGGTCGAATCGTCGAAGTTCATCTGGCAGGTCGCCGACGCCTTGAGACCCATCTTGTGCTCGATCGCGGCGCAGGCGACGCCGTTCGATTGACCGGGAGTGCCGTCCTCCTTGGGAAGATATTTGGGAACGAGGAACAGGCTGATGCCCTTTACGCCCTTGGGGGCGTCGGGCAGGCGGGCGAGCACGAGATGGATGATATTCTCGGTCAGGTCATGCTCACCGGCGGAGATGAAGATCTTGGAGCCGGTGACCTTGTAGCTGCCATCGCCCTGCGGGACCGCGCGGCTGCGCAGGAGCCCGAGATCGGTACCGCAATGAGGCTCGGTCAGGCACATCGTGCCGGACCATTGACCGCTTACCATCTTGGGCAGGTAGGCCTGCTTGAGCGCGTCGCTCCCATGGCCCTCGATCGCAGTGGTCGCACCATGGGTGAGGCCCGGATAGAGGCCGAAGGAAAGGTTGGACGAGCAGATCATCTCTTCGACCAGCTTGTTGACCGCTTCCGGCAGCCCTTGCCCACCCCATTCTGGATCGGATGCGAGCGCGGTCCAGCCACCTTCGGCGAATTGCTTATAGGCTTGCGCGAACCCCGCCGGCGTCCGCACAACGCCGTTTTCCAGATGGCATCCTTCCTCGTCGCCCGACCGATTGATCGGCAAGAGCACGTCGCGACAGAAGCGCGCCGCCTCCTCGAGGATGGCATCGGTCAGATCCGGCGTGAACTCCGCCAGCGCGGGAATGTCCCCGAAGCCGTCATCGGCATGGAGTTCGTTGAGCACGAAGCGCATATCGCGCAACGGGGCGTCATAGACTTGCATATTTATATCTCCTGACCAGTCGGCCCTCGGGCCGCCGGCCGCCAATCAGTTACGCAGCGGCTTGCCGGTGACGAGCATCTGCTCGACGCGCGCCTGGGTCCGCGGGTCGCGCACCAGTTGCATGAAGGCCTTGCGCTCGAGCGCCAGCAGATCCTCTTCGGTCACGATGTCGATCAGATCCTTCTCGCCGCCCGTCAGGACGTCGGCGAGCGCGCCGGACACGACACCATCGTAGGAGGTTGCGAGGCCACGGGCCTGGAAGCCTTCGACAGCCATCGAAAGAGCGGACTTGCCTCCCGCGCCAGGCAAGCGGAATTCCGGAGCCACGGGCGGTTTGTAACCGTCCGCCAGTTCCAGTGCCTTCGCCTTGGCATCCGCCAGCAGGCGGTCGCGGTTCATCGTGATGCCGTCCGACGGACGCAGGAAGCCATGCTCCTTCGCCTCGGCGGCCGACTTTGCCACAGTGGCCGTCGATACCGTCTCGAACACCTTGGCAACGGCCGGCATCGGCCCCTTGGGCATGCCGGGACTGGAGCGCCAGCGATCGATCATTTCACCGCATCCGCCCCAGCCAGGGATCAGGCCCACGCCGCACTCGACCAGACCCACATAGCTTTCGGCATGGGCCTGCACGGCATCACTGTTGAGCAGGATCTCGCAACCACCGCCCAACGCCATGCCGGCCGGCGCGCTCACGACCGGGAACGGCGCATATTTGAGCGCCTTGTAGGCCTGCTGCCCGCCCGCGACGAGCTTTTCGATCTCGCCCCATGCCGCGATGTTCAGCGCGAACAGGGCAAGGCCGAGATTGGCGCCAGCAGAGAAATTGCTGCCCTCATTATAGACGACGAGCGCCTTGAACTTGTCCTGCACGACCGGGATCGCCTGACCGATCAGCTTCATCACATCGCCGTCGAGCGCGTTCATCTTGCCGGTGAACTCAAGGCAGGCAACGCCGTCGCCGACATCCCAGAGTGCCGCCGAGCCATTTTTGAGGATCGGCTGGCTATGAAGCTTGATGTCTTCCAGCAGCAGCACGCCCTCGGGCCGCACGACATCATGATAGTCGCCGGCGGCATCGAGATATTGCCGACGGCCGTCCTGCACCCGGTAGAATGGCCGATCTCCGGCTACCTTGAGGATCGCGGGAACATCCCGCCCCTCGGCCGCCAGCCGTTCGGCGAGCTTGCCCGGCCCGAGGCGATCGATCAGTTCGAACGGCCCGAACTTCCAGTTGTAGCCGAGCTTCATCGCGTCATCGATGCCGACGATGTTGTCCGCAGCTTCACCGACCAGACTCGCGGCATAGGAAAGAACCTTGCCGAGAATTTCCCAGGCATAGGCCCCGACCTTGCCGGGCGCAGCAACCAATGCTGCCAGGTCCTTCTCGGCCCGGCCCGGCAAGGAAGCCGGCTTCACCGATACGCGATATTCGCCGGTCGCGAGATCGAGCGCTTTCTTGGTCTTCGTCGCCTTGTCGAACGCGTAGAAACCGCCCTTGCCCTTCCGCCCGGTAAAGCCTTCCGCGATCATCCTGTCGACGAGCGGCATCGGCCTCACCGTGTCGAAATAGGCGTCACCTGCCGGCAGCGTCGAGGACAGGCTCTTCGTGAGCAGCGGCATGAGGTCGACGCCAACGAGATCGACAAGGCCGAAAATGCCGGTCTTGGGCACGCCCATCGGCTTTCCGCCGATCTGGTCGGCTTCCTCCACCGTCAGCCCCTGGTCCATCGCGGCATTGATCGCGACGGCCAGCCAGTAGGTACCGATGCGATTGGCGATGAAGCCCGGCGTGTCCCGCGCCGGCACGATGCGCTTGCCGAGCTTTCGATCGACGAAATCCGAGACGCGCCTCGCCACAGCCGTATCAGTGTCGGGGCCGGTCACGATTTCGATGAGCCGCATGTAGCGCGGCGGATTGAAGAAATGGGTGATCAGGAAGTCCTGTTTGAACTGATCGTCCCGCCCCTCGACCAGATCGCCAAGCGGAATCGTCGAGGTATTGGACGATACCGCCGTGCCCGGACGCTTGAGCTGCTCGAGCTTGGCGTAGAGCGCCTGCTTGATGTCGAGCCGTTCGACGATCGCCTCGACGATCCAGTCGCATTCGGCCACCCGCTCGAGATGGTCGTCGATATTGCCCGTTTCAACGAGCTTCGCCGCAGCCTTCGACATGAAGGGCGCCGGATCGGTCTTCAGCATCTTCGCGACCGCACCCTTCGCCACGGCGTCACGATCGCCGCCCTCCTTGGGCACGATATCGAGCAGCAGCACCGGCACGCCGGCATTGGCGACCTGCGCTGCGATGCCGGCGCCCATGACGCCTGCGCCGATCACGCAGACCTTTTTGATGGTTTCCGGCGGGGCGCCGACTGGCTTGATGGCCTGCTCGCTCATTCCGCCGCCTCCAGCACGGTGGCGATGCCCTGACCGCCGCCGATGCACTGGGTGGCAAGCGCATAGCTGCCGCCTTCGCGCTTCAGCAGAGCCGCGGCCTTGCCCACGATCCGCGCACCGGTCGCCCCCAGAGGGTGGCCTATCGCGATGGCGCCGCCGTCCAGATTGACCTTCGACTGGTCAAGCCCCAGGTCGCTGATGCAGGCCAGTGACTGGCTCGCAAAGGCTTCGTTGAGCTCGACAACGTCAAGCTGGTCCACACTGAGCCCCGCCCGCTGCAGCGCCTTGCGCGAGGCCTCGACCGGTCCGATGCCCATGATCTCCGGCTGGCAGCCAGAGACAGCAACCGACTTGATGCGGGCAAGGATCGGCAGTCCATGCGCGCGCGCATAATCCTCGCTCGTGACCAGGATTGCGCTTGCGCCATCGGTCAGCGGCGAGGACGTTCCCGCCGTTACCGTGCCGTCCTGGCTGAAGGCCGGCTTCAGCCCGGCGAGGGTTTCCGTCGTCGTGCCGGCACGCGGCGTGCCATCCTTGTCGACCACGCCCGCCTTGGTCGTGATCGGCACGATCTCGGCCTCGAGCTTGCCGGCCGCGATAGCCGCGGCCGCCTTGTCCTGACTGGCGACCGCAAAGGCTTCCTGCTGGGCACGGGTGATCTGATATTTGGTCGCGACATTCTCCGCCGTGTCGCCCATGCCCATATAGGCGGCGCTCTTCTTCGCGAGCTCGGGGTTCGGCAGCGGATTGAACCCCATCATCGGCACGCGGCTCATCGACTCCACGCCCGCGCAGATGAAGGCCTCGCCGGCGCCAAGCTGAATCTGGCCCGCAGCGATGTGGACCGAGCTCATCGACGATCCGCAGAAGCGATTAACGGTCATGCCGCCGACAGAGAGCGGCAGGTCGGCGAGAAGACCGATAAGGCGCGCGATGTTGAAGCCCTGCTCGCCTTCAGGAAAAGCGCAGCCCAGCACGATATCCTCGATATCTTCGGCCTTCACGCCGGTCTGCTGAATCAGTCCGCGAATGACCTGAGCGGCCAGATCGTCAGGGCGGACGCGCGCCAGCGCGCCCTTGCCTGCCAGGTGAAAGGGGGACCGGGCATAGCCCGCAACAACCACATTACGCATCGATGATAGCCTCTCCAGGGAATCGGACATCTGATTACCTAATGGTGCGTGAAATGACGTTTACGTCAACTAAAATCTTTGGCACCCTTCTCACGCCGTCGAGGGAATCGTCATGCACCGGTTCCCGGGAGGCTTGATATCGGAGGTCTTGGCCGAGGAACGTACGGATGCTCGCCAGTGAAAAACCGCGCACTCTCATCCCGGCGATGATGCTCGCGCCCGTCTTATCGACGGCTGCGCCTCTCCCCAAGCGCCACTGCACCTGTTTTCGAAGGCGCACACATGCGATTTTCTGAGCATCCCCTCCGGCGTCAGATCGTCGGCGAAATGCATCTGCGCCGTTTTCCTGCACTCGAATTGCCCGCCATGGCATTTCAGACGGTTCGCCTGGTCGATGAGAATGACCGGGAGAAGGAATGGCTGATCCTGGAGCAGCGATGTGCCTCTGGACTCGATCGCAACCTGCGCCACCTGGAAACGGAGTGGTCCGCCAACGGGCGGCTGGCCTGGGAAAGGCACAGTGAAGCGGTCACCACGACGCTAACGTCAACCTCGGTCAGCGCGGACGCGCAGTTCTGGTCTGCTCCCAACGTCGGCCCCTTCAGTGATACCTTGCAGTGGATGGAAACGCTGCCGGGCCTGGTCATCCGCGCAACCCACATCGTCGTTGTGGCGAACGATAGCTACGCCGAGCCGGTTGTCGATCGGGCCGACTTCCATCCGGGCCATCTCGTCTCCTGCATCATCGGGGATAGCGTCCGGATCTGGAGCGACTTTCGCATTCACGCCGGCGGCTACGGGCGCCTGGTCGTTGCCGCGAACGGGGCGGCTGACGGCGAAGTGTCGCGTTCCATCCAGCGCATTCAGGAACTGGGCAATTATCGCAATCTTTCCTTTCTTGAAGGCACGCACAGATCAATAGCTTGACGGCGTCACACACGAACACGCCCGAACCCTGACGACGGGGCCAGCAGCGCCTGACCCCTCCAATTCGCACACAACCTAATAGGCATTTTGATGACGCATTGAGCTATTGACTTACCTATACGTCATCTAGATGGTTATGGGACGCTGATTTGCCGCATATTGGCTCCAGACGTGAAACAGACGGTCGCCTGAAGGCGCGCGGAGAGGAACAATGTCGATCATTCTGACACTACTGGCTTCGAGCACTGCATTGCCCGCCGACACCGTTGTCGGTCGCTGGCAAACCGAGAGCCGTCATGGCGTCGTGGAAATCACCCGCTGCGGGCAATCGATCTGCGGTGCCTTGATCAGTTCCGACGGGATCAAAGCCAACCCCGAACTACGTGACGAAAAGAACAAGACCGCTGCGTTGCGCGGTCGTCCGCTTCGTGGATTGCAGATTCTGCAGGGTTTTACGTGGAAGTCGGGCAGTTGGTCGGGTGGTTCCATCTACAACGCTGAGGATGGCGGTACATACAGCGCGACGGTCACGTTAGCCGATCGGGATCATTTGCGCCTCAAGGGCTGCATCGTCTGGCCCCTGTGCAAGACGCAGACATGGACGCGCCTCCGATAAGCACGAGGAATTTGACAATCACGAAAGGGGAGATGGGCGTGGCAGGCAAAAATTGGAAAGTTGGGATCGCAACATCGGCCGTGGCGGCTGGATTGCTCGCGCCGCAAGCCGCGAGCGCGCAGGCCTTTTACCTTCAGGAACAATCGTCCAGAGGTGCCGGACGAGCCTTTTCGGGCGAGGTCGCCGACCAGGGCGTACAGTCCCTCTGGTGGAATCCGGCTGCGATCGCAGGCATGGAAGGAGTCGATGCCCACCAGGCCGTAAGCGTAATCCTTCCCAAAGGGTCGGTTGACAATGTCAACACGCTCATTGTCCGTCCCGGGCAGTCGGCTGCGGCTGTAGGCGGGAGCCAACGCTCTCGTGATCCGATCAATAATGGCGTACTACCCTCCGGCGCGATAGCCGTCGGCCTGACATCACGGCTCGCTTTGGGGCTGACCGTCGCCTCCCCTTATAGCTTCACAACCAATTATGATGCCGACAGCTGGGCACGGTATAGCGCCGACAAGACCAAGCTGCGAACATACGACATCCAGCCATCGATCGCCTACCTCGTTACGCCAAATCTCAGCATCGGCGCCGCGCTTAATATCGAATATGCCGACGCATCATTGTCCAACTATCTGCCGAACCTATCGCCTCTTCTCGCCGACGGCCACCAGGAGCTGAAAGGCAATGGTTGGGATCTTGGCTGGTCGGCCGGGCTGCAATATCGCGCCGGCCCCATGCAACTGGGCGCCAGCTACAAGTCGAGCGTGAAGCATAATCTCGACGGTTCGGTGACGACGACCGGTCTTCTTGGTCCGCTCGCCGGGCAAAACAGCGTAGTGAATGCAAACGCCACGTTCGAGACCCCCTGGCAGGCGATCTTCGGAGCGCGCGTGGCGGTGTCGCCCAAGGTCACCCTCAACGGTCAGGTGACCCGCATGGGTTGGTCGAAATTCGACGCTATCCGGCTCGGCGCGCCGCTCAACGTTTCAATCCCGGAAAATTACCGGGACACTTGGAGCTTCGCAGGCGGCATCGATTACGCGGTCACACCAGCCTGGACCGTTCGTGCCGGCGTTCAACACGCCCAGACCCCGACGCGCAACGGCAATCGGGACGCTCGAGTGCCTGACAGCAACCGTTGGAATTTCGCTGCCGGCACAAGCTATGCCGTGTCTTCCCGGTTCACGCTCGATGCGGGCGCAGCGTATATTACGTTCAAGGATACGACTATTGATCGCACGACAGCGGCCTATGCCGGCACGGCCGTGCAGACGCCGATCCTGATGGACGGCAAGCTCGAGGACGCGCACGCCGTCGTGCTGTCGCTCGGCGGACGTTTCCACTTCTGATGCTGGAGATCGCCATGCCCCAGCCCGCCATCAGCGCCTTCCCGTCGATACCGGAACCGGCAATTCCGCCACGGCTCCTGACCGACCTCCTCGACAATGCGTTGAACCTTTATCCCGAACGCGTCGCCATCGACTTTCTCGGGCGAACCTGGACTTATGCGCAGGTGGGGCAACTCGTTCGCCGTGCAGCACGTGGATTGCAGGATCAGGGGCTGCGCAAGGGCGATCGGTTCGGCCTGTGCCTGCCGAACTGCCCCTATTTCGCGATATTGTACTTCGCGGCGCTGCGCGTGGGTGCGATCGTGGTCAACTTCAACCCGCTCTACACGGAGCGCGAACTGGAGCATCAGATCCGGGACTCGGGAACGCGCATGATGGCGGTACCGGACGTCCGGATAATCCACGAGAAAGTGCAAGCCGTCGCGCCACGTGCCGGGCTGGACAAGATCGTGTTGTGCGGCATGAGGGATATGCTGCCCTGGCTGCAAGGCCTGGGCTTTGCGCTATTCAAGCGAAAAGACCACGCGCGGATACTCGACGAAGGCCTTCATGTCCGGCTCAAGGCGCTTCTCGCCCATGATGCCGAACCTGACGCGGTAGAACGTCACCCTGATGATGTCGCGGTCCTTCAATATACCGGAGGCACAACCGGCGTGCCCAAGGGCGCAATGCTGACCCACGCCAACCTCACGGCGAACAGCGCCCAGATGGTGGTGCATGTGGGAGGACTTCGCCCGCAGCAGGAGAGAACTCTCGGCGTCCTGCCCATGTTTCACGTCTTCGCACTCACGACGGTGCTCAACTTCTCAGTCGAAATCGGCGCCGAAATCGTCCTGCTGCCACGGTTTGAGATGAAGCAGGTTCTCAACACGATGAAGCGCAAGCCGCCGACACAGTTCTTCGGCGTGCCTACGATCTATGTTGCCCTGAACGCGCTTCCGGACGACGAGATACCCGATCTCTCGGCCGTGCGCGCCTGTATATCCGGCGGCGCACCGCTCCCGCTCGAGGTACGCGAGGAGTTCGAGGCACGCACGCGTGCCAGGGTCGTGGAAGGATATGGGCTCTCCGAAACCGCCCCGATCATCGCCTGCAACCCGTTGTTTGGGACGGTGAAGGACAATAGCTGCGGCCCAAGTTTCCCCGGCACCATCATCGAGATCCGAGATCCGGAGAATCCCTCGCGGGTTCTTCCCCAGGGAGAACGCGGAGAAGTGTGCGCCCGCGGCCCTCAGGTGATGAAGGGCTATTGGCAGCGCCCTGCAGAAACCAGTGCTGTCTTCGTCGATGGCGCGCTACGAACCGGCGATATCGGCTATTTTGATGAGGATGGCTATCTCTTCCTCGTCGACCGCATCAAGGACATCATCTTCTGTGGCGGATATAATGTATATCCCCGGATCATCGAGGATGCGGCCTACCAGCACCCGGCGGTAAAGGAGGCGATCGCAATCGCGATTCCTGACGCCTACAGAGGTCAATCTCCCAAGTTGTTCATCGCGCTGCACGAGGGATCGAACCTGACCGTCGATGAACTCAAGGTCTTTTTGCAGGATCGCCTCAGCAAGATCGAGATGCCCAAGGCCTTCGCATTCCGGGACAGCCTGCCCAAGACGTTGATCGGCAAACTTTCGAAGAAGGATTTGATCGAGGAGGAGAACAAAAAGCTCGCCTGAGCCTCTATCCCCTGTCAAGCTACGAGGCTTATGCGCTTGAGTGGTAGGGTAGCCGTGATTGGAGGACAGGGAGTGGATGGCATGGGGAACTCGCTCCACCTCGCCGAGGACGATGAAACGCTTAAGGACGCGGATCGCGACAACCCCACGCACAAGGGGAGAACCCGCGCAAAGGATGCGGATTTACAAGTGTACGGCATCCAGGATGTCGCTCAGGAACTCGGACTGACACTTCGCACGCTACGCTTCTACGAAAAGGAGGGGCTTATCGCCCCTCAACGGGTAGGCAGTACCCGGGCATATTCCAGGCGTGAGATCGGACGCATACAGCTGATTTTGCGCGGCAAACGCCTTGGCTTCTCCATCAAGGAAATCAAGGAGTTTCTCGATCTCTACGATGCCGATCCCGAGCATAAGGAGCAAATGGAGCGATTGATTGCCCGCATCCGGGAAAGGTTGGTCGACTTGAAGACGCAGCGCTCTGCGCTCGACCTGACAATCGACGAGCTTACAACCATCGAAGTGGAAGCGATGGCAAAGTTGCAGCGATAATTTGGTCATCCCATTCTCTAACCGAGCGGTAACGCTTGATCGCGGCGCCCCCGATCCAATTAAGCCGTCAAGCGACGAGCGCCGCGCCGATCGCTAAGGCCGCCCCAGAACCGCGCCATGATCATCCAGGCGATGCCCGACGCGGTCATCGCCCCGCCGACCTGCCATGGCTCGAGGCCAAGCACGCGCGCGATGGGGCCCGCGAGCGCCACGAACGACATCATCGCCATCGAGCAGACGAAGGTCTCGAACATCAGTGGCTTCATGCTGAAAGCGCCTGATGCTTCCTCCCCCACTTGTTCGTCGCCTGTCGCTGTCGCAGCTTCGGTCATGCTGCTTCGTCCCGTGATGCGACCGGCGAACGGCCACCATTCCGGAGCAGCGCCGTCGAGACGGCATAGACAACGAGCCAGCCGAGGTTGAACGCGGCGCCGTCAAGCCAGGTGTGCGCCGGCTCGGGCAGGATGCGCGCGATCAGCATGCCGATCGCGACCAGCGAGACGGGATTGGCCAGCGCTGCGAACCAGCGTGGCCAGGCGGTGCGGCCCAGCGCGATGACGATCCCGAGGAGCAGCAGCGCCAGGCCCAGCGTCACGATCGGCATCAACCAGGCGATGAGCAGGACAGGCTCCAAGCCGATTGCCCGCAATGTGGACAATCGCTCGAGAATTTCCGCGAAGGCACGTCGTCCCGGTCTACCGGGTGGTTGGCGGATCCAGGCAAGAATGCTGATGCGGCCTGCATTGTGCTGCAGCAGCAGCGAGTCCAGCAGGCCGCATTGCACTGAAGTCAGACTTCCCGTCAGCAGGTTGCCCACGTTCCGCTCGGCATCTAACAGAGCTTTGCTCACCATGCGTTCCAGGGACGTGATACCGGGCACGATTATCTGCCGGCGGCGGAATTCTTCCATCAGGATCCGCGCGAGATCGATTCCACCGGTCATGGTCAGTGCGATCGGCAAGAGCCAAGCCTGCAGTTCTGCATGGATCGGACGGCTCAATTGCCGGAAACCGAATACCTCGCGCAGCGTATCGAGTTGCTCATACCGGGTGGGACCACGCGTGGCATAATCGGCAAGCGCGTCCGGCTCGACGCCGAGCTGATCCCCGACGAACCTGAGAGGAGCATCAGGGATGAATTCGCCGGGTTTCAGCAATCGGCCAGGATATCGCAAGGCGCAGAGCTGCAGCGCAAAACCGAGGCGGTTGTGGGGACGCCTCCGGCTCGTGATGACGCGCAGATCTGCGGAACTGAGCGTCCAGTATCGCACCAGATCTGGCTCGCTCCCCGGCAAGGCGAACAACTCGGCGTGTTGCGCCTCGGTCAGAACAGAGCGGCGGGGCATCGGGTCAGGCCTTGACCGGTCCCGTCCAGCCAATGCGATCGAGCGTGCCGATGAGGGTCGATCGCGGCACCTTGAATGATCGGCACACCGACGCCTTGCTTGCGCCGGCATCGAGGGCTGCCGTGATCTGCTCGATCGTTTCCGCGTCAATGCTGGGCGGCCGGCCCCCGCGCCGGCCCCGTCGTCGAGCTGCGACCAAGCCTGCCATCACCCGCTCACGCGTGAGCGCGCGTTCATATTGGGCGAGCGCGCCGAAGAGCGAAAACAGCAATTCACCATGGGGCGTGCTTGTGTCCATCTGCTCCGTTAGCGATCGGAAGGCCACACCTCGATTTTTCAGATCGGTTATGATCGCCAGAAGATTGGTCAATGATCGCCCGAGACGGTCGAGTTTCCAAACGACCAAGGTGTCGCCGGCCTTCAGGAATTCGAGGCAAGCCTTCAGGCCGGGACGATCATCCCGGGCGCCCGATGCCTTGTCGGAATAGAGATGGCGCTCATCGACACCTGCGGCGAGGAGGGCATCGCGTTGAAGGTCAACCGACTGACGGTCATCGACCGATGAGACACGCATGTACCCGATGAGCATGTGCGACAAACCCTTGATGTTGTCGCGCACTAGATCAAAGCGACAGGGTTTGTCGTGCAAAATCAACCATGGTTGTCGAGGCGTAGCCTGGTTGCGATGCTACCCTGTCGGAAAACATGTGGTTTCCGGCAGAGCAAGGCTCCTGCTGGTGGATAAATCATGTTCCAGTTAATGAGGGGGCCATGTTGACGATCAGAAAATCAAATGTGGGCGATGGACCTCGCGTCATGCAGATTTGGCGAGAAGCGGTTGATGCGACACATGACTTCCTTGATCCGAAGGATCGTGATGCCATCGAGCAGGAGTTGTCCCAGTTTCTGCCAACTGCCCCCCTATGGCTCGCAATTGATAAGGCAAGCAGAACGGTAGGATTCATGCTGTTGGATGGCTCGCACATGGAAGCCTTGTTCATTGATCCTGCCAGTAGAGGGCAAGGCGTAGGGCGTTCATTAGTCGAACATGCCTGTTCCTTATATTCCGTCATTTCGACGGACGTAAATGAACAGAATTCAGCGGCAGCCGGATTCTATCGCCGCCTTGGATTTATCCCTACCGGACGATCAGAAATGGACGGTCAAGGGCGACCTTATCCGCTTATCCATTTGCAGCGGCTACCAAGCGTTTAGGCCGTTCTTGCACGGAAATCAGGTGTTTTCCGACGCCCTCAGGCCTTAGACCCCATGACTGCCA